>DATMXV010000306.1:0-2205 GCA_035561335.1 Desulfitobacteriaceae bacterium | reverse complement strand
GTATTATTTCAATAAAGATGGACTCTTTATTTTTATAATAATAATATAAGGACGCTTTATTGAGCCCGACCATCCTGCCGATGTCGTCAAGAGTTGTTTTGTCGTAGCCGTAATGGGCGAAACAATCGCCGGCGGCTTTCAGTATTTCTTTTTTCTTGTCAGGTGAAACCATTGCCGACCTCCTTCAAATATTCTACTGTTCAAACAGATTATATTATTATTTGAAAATTTGTCAATAGGGAAATAAAAAATACCCGGAGGATTTTGCAATTGAATTCCGGGGAGCGTTATGATCCTGACTTTTGCAGCATTAGAGGAAAACGACGCCTAAACCCGTTGAAATCACATGGGTTTAGGCGTTTGAGTTTAAAATAAATTTGTGCGTTAATGGCTCATTTTTTAACATTGGCTAAGATTTTTTTGATTTCGGTCAGAGCCAGTCTTTTTCGGGAGAAGTCTATCCCGAATGCGGTTCCAAGAGCATCCGAGATTTCGCTCCGATATCCAAATAGATATATGTTTTCAGACTCGTGCATACACTGGATTCTGTTCAGACAGTCAATGATTTCTTCGGCGGAATAGTTTTTGCCGGTCTGTTTCTGAATGAGCCGGATGATTACCAGCGCAAGGAAGCATGTCAGGAAGTGAGCATCGATATGGTCTTCGCTGCTGACGTATACCGGACGCGCCTCCAGTTCGCTTTTCGTGATTTTGAAGGTCTCCTCGATTTCCCAAAGGCCCCGGTATGTATCAATGATATCCCCGTCGGACATCTCGTGCTCGCTTGTCGTGATGGCATAGTAGCCGTCAAACATTTCCTCCTGGAGTATCTTCTCGCGGTCCAGGGAGAGGTTTCTGCCCTTTATCTCGATTTCTCCGGTCGTTTTGTCAAACTCAAGATTGCTGACATATGCGGCGGCGCCATACGCTGTGGCCCGGTTGTATTTCTTCGGCTCTTCTACGAGGGCTTCCGCTTTGGCAATGACCTCAGCCCTCTCCGCCCGCGCTTTCAGTAAATACTTCCGGGACCAAAAAACTACTTGCTTCTCGTATACCGTCCTCAGCTTCTTCTTCCCATTGGCCATCGTGACATTGATTTCACGGGCGATGCGCCTGCTTTTGATCATGAAGTCACTGCCATCCGTTGCCGGCTGCCCGTTCTTATCCCTGTATCCTGCGGGGTCTAGTACATATTCTTTAAATTTGTCTGTGCCACCGCGCACTGAGAAACTGAACACATATCCGTTTTTCGGTTTCTCAGGTTTGTCGCCGATCAGATAGTGTATGTTGTCTCCGGTGATGATCCCCATATCCGCAACAACGATGATGCGGCCGGTGCCATAGTTCATCCTGACTTCACCTATGACGGACCGGAAGGTCTCTTTATCAAGCATGCTGCCTGGAAAAAGCTCATAGTGGATCGGCACGCCATCGGCATCCATCGCAAGCCCCATCTGTACGACAGGCTTCCTGCGGTTCTGCTTCGGCTTCCCGTATTTCCTGAGTTCGTCTGCCTGGCTGATCTCAAAGTAGTAGTTTGTCACATCATAGTAGACAACACTGGTATCGCTGCCGTATTTTGAACGGATCCGTTCGTGCAGGGACCGCTGAAGCTCCTCTGATATTTTGTCGAAATGAGTCAATGCACGGTATACATCGTCAAGCGAGAAATGGAAGCGTTCAAAATACCCGGACTTCCCCTCGAAGGTTTTCCTTTTAGAGCCGGGACTCAGGATGCGCGATATCACCAGAAGGAGCATGATCGAGTTCGTGTTGAATTGGAAATCCTCTTTGATTGCTTTTGCTTTTAAAAATTCATGGATACCAAGCTCATGATAGACTTTCATCGGTACTGCGTAGCCCAGGTTTTTCATATGGTCGGAGCCTTCAAACAGGCGCTCGTCCATGTCGATATCGACCTGCACCCGCCTGCCTGTCCTCTCACTCTCGGTCATTTTTCTGGCGACCTCCCTGAAATGTGCAATTGGATCGTCATGCTGTTTCATGAGTTCATCGAGATAGCCGGCCGATTCCACGACTTTTGTGCGCATCCGTTTGGTATCCTTGTCGCGGTAGCCTTTTACGATGGACAGATAAGTTCGCCCGTCCGGTTTCTTTGAGATGTTCAAATGCATTTATGCCGCCTCTCTTTCATTATGGATATGATACCTGCTTTCATTATACCATATTTAACCATCATTAACT
>DATMXV010000305.1:0-4136 GCA_035561335.1 Desulfitobacteriaceae bacterium | reverse complement strand
ACTTTTCTACTTTATAAAAATCAAGAGGAGGAGAGTGGCATTTAAGGAGGACTTAGTTATATATTCTAACTTGAATTTGTCCTTAGACGGCTGAAAATATGGAAAAATCCTTAAAATGATTTTGTGTGCACCCCGGTTTGTAACAGGATTGTGGCCCGTTCTATGTCGGATTATAATAATTAATAACCATACATAATTAAAGAAGCTTATTTTTGTATTCTATATTCTGCAAGTTGTTATTGAATGCTAACCAGGGAGAAGTTGAAATATTAATAAAACTATGAATTGATGCTTACTGTTGTGAGTATCAGTATAACTTTATCAAGTTAGCAAAAAGCTATAAATTAAAAACGAAATTAAACTATGTGTTTAAATTAATTGGAAGAGTATGAAAGCACAAACTAATTTTGAGGTGATTCGATGAAACCCAGACATGAGCGGGAGCGGGAGTTTAGACGGGAATATATTATTGAGGCTACAGAAAACCTGCTTAAAGAGAAGACCTTTGAGGCAATTACGATGGATGACATCGCCCTGGCAGCCGGTTTTGCCAAAGCATCTATTTATCAGTATTTTAATAATAAAGAAGAATTATTAATTGGAGTATTTTTAAAAGCCGTAAAGACGGAGTGTCAATTAATCGAAGAAAGATGTCTGCCTCAGGCGGATCCTGTTCAAGCCCTGCGCAATTATTTAATGCTTGAATTTGAGCTTATTCACTGGTACTCTTGGATTTTGAAAGTTATTCGAACTGTAACATTAAAAGATTTTACAGAAAACTCTTTACTTCATGAACGTGATCGAAAAAAAGAGCTCATTGCAGAAATTATCCGACAAGGCCAAGCTAAAGGAGTTTTTATTATTGGCGATACGGAAGTTTTAACTAATATGATTCTCACTGTCAGTGAAGGATTTGCTTTATATTATACTGGCATGGCCGTCTTTTTTACTACGGACAATACTACGGACAATACTACGGACAATACTAAAAAACCTGAAATCGAAATGTTTATCTCAACCATGATGAAAGGGATTAGCAGGGAGAATAAAAACGACTGACCAATTTCTTTGGAGAAACCCGTTTAAGAATTGAGTTTTCGGGACCAAATATAGGTTGGGGGCTGACCCGAACATATGTCTGGTCTTGTTGTTATTTCGTAACAATTATTTACAATATTTGAAGGGATTGCCGTGAAGGATAATGATGTGGGCGGACTAAGTTGATTTGCTAATTTTTTTAGGAACTGTCTATGAAAGTGAAGACAAAGAAGAAAGGGACGGGCTTCGTGCATGGGCAAAGAGCCTTGGATGGAGTAAAAAAAGATTGCTAATAAAAGAATATTGTAGTGGTTATTGAAGGTGATTCTATTGAAGAAACGGGATCACAAACTGTTTTAGACAGGATTAGGATAGTCTGTTGAGAAAGGTGAAAGTAAATGGAATTTTTCCTGATTATATTGATAATGCTTGCGGCAATCGGACTTTCCAATGTTGTTAATCATATCGTGCCGTTTATACCCGTACCGCTGATTCAGATTGCTCTTGGCGTTTTGATAGCGGTCGTTCCGGGAGGATTCGATATCCCGCTGGAACCGGAGCTGTTTTTTGTGCTGTTTATTGCCCCTATCCTTTTTAATGATGGGAAAGGTGTATCAAAAAGAGCATTATGGAATTTACGTAGACAAATCTTGTTACTTGCTCTTGGTCTTGTTTTCTTAACGGTATTGGTTATCGGCTATTTAACTCATTGGCTGATTCCGTCCATCCCGTTGTCAGCAGCCTTTGCCTTGGCCGCTATCTTATCGCCGACAGATATTGTGGCCGTTAGTGCCATGTCAAGTAGGGTCAGGATACCGAAAAGCATTATGCATATTCTTGAAGGGGAAGGACTGATGAATGACGCATCGGGTCTTGTCGCTTTTAATTTTGCGATTGCTGCGACCGTAACCGGCGCTTTTTCTTTAGGTAATGCAAGTTTAAGCTTTTTAAAGATTGCTATTGGCGGTTTCGCAGGCGGAGCCGTTTTGGCCTTTCTCATTATTCGGATAAAATTCTTTATTCGCCGTCTGGGAATGGAAGATGTGACGTTTCACATGCTCATTCAAATTCTCACGCCGTTTGTAATTTTTTTAGCCATTGAACATTTTCATTTATCGGGTATTTTAGCAGTTGTGGCAGCAGGTATTGTTCATGCGATGGAGCGTGATCATGAACAATCACTGATGATGAATCTGCAAATTGTCTCCAGAAGTACATGGATTGTTCTGTTGTATGTTTTAAATGGTCTGGTCTTTTTACTACTCGGCTTGCAAATCCCTGATATCCTTAATGAAATCTTCGAAAACCCGAATTTCAATAATATGAAAGTAATTGGCTATACTTTAGTCATTTCCGGTTCGCTTTTCGCACTCCGCTTTATTTGGCTGTATCTGCTGGAATGGAGCCGTTGGAAGTCAAAAAAACCAGACTCTGTCAAGCCTGGAATCAAAATAACTGCCATTGCAACAATATCAGGCGTCAGGGGGTCGGTAACCTTAGCGGGAGCCTTTTCCATACCCTTTGTGTTAGCAGATGGCAGCCTGTTTCCGGAACGTGCGTTAATTATATTTATCGCCGCGGGCGTTATTTTAGTGACGCTCGTGACAGCGAGTATTCTTCTGCCGATTATTACTAAGTCTAAAAACGATGTGAAAAAAAATAACAGAGAAAAAATGGAAAGGAAAGCCTTGATCCTAACTTATGAGGCCGCCATTCGTACTATCCGGGAAGTGCTGAATGAGGACAATAACGAAGCAGCCTTGTCGATTCTTGCAGGATACAACAAGGCGCTTCAGCAGTTAAAATTTGAGGAAAATGGCCTAAACGCTCTGATTGCCAAAAAAATAGAAACAGAAATCCGCATGAAGGCCCTTGAAGTGGAGTCCCAATATATTACGAAATTAATTGAAGAGAAACGCATCGATAAGGAGATGGCATTACTTGCGCAAGCACATATCAGCCGGATGGAAGCTGCCGTGACCAATCGGTTTAAATTTAGATTTTTGATAGCTTGGATGTTATTAAAGCGTATCCTATATCGAAGCAGTCAGATATTTATCCCGAAAAATCGTAAATTCCGAAAACTAAGTGAGAAAAGAATAAAGATGAACGGGATGAGAAAAGAGTTGAGCGAGAAGGCCATCCAGGCAATAAAAAAAGGATTGACACCGGAGAACAAAGAAATTTCTTATTTGATTATTGGAGAATATATCGAGCTGATTACAAAGATAAAGTGGGGGAAAAGCGAGAACGATTCACAGGCCTTTGTCAAGTTAGAGCGAAAGCTAAAAGAAAAAGCTTTTCAAGCCGAAAGGAATGAGCTTCAAAAGTTATATGAGAATGGCGAAGTTACTAAAGATGTAACCCGGAAGATCCGCTGGCAAATCAATATCCGGGAAGTCTATTTTATGGAAAAAGAGGAATTTTAATCTGGATGCCGCTAATGATGAAAAATCAAATAAAAATCAGTGATTTTATTAAAATTACCGAAAAGCTCTGGCCCGTGAATCTGTCAAGTTTATCAAAAGCTGGCCTCAATTAATGAAAAAATTAGGAAAATAAGCCGGAATAAAAAAACCTCTTGCCGGTTTGTATAATGACATGGTGACGAACGTTATCTCGCCGGCCCAGATAAAGTACGGGTAGCTTCTCCAACAATATCTCGCTTTAGAGACTAACAAAGAAGAGATCTTGTTTAACCCTCTTGCCCTCGGTTCTTATTGGGTATAATACCTGCTCTTCTCTGTATCCCAATGAATGTCTTCAGGATAAGGAGCGAAGAAGAAGTGTTGCTGCGAGACTTAACGGGGTATAAAGATTATTGTTTAAAAACACGTTATCGTTTGCTCCCCTTGGTTTGGTAATTACGTCCGGCATCTTTTTCTGGTTTCGCAGACTCTTAATGAAAGAATCGCTTCGACAATGTCCGGGACTAAAAGTAATACTCAAGCTCCTGAAGTAAATATATATGGCGGCCGAACGGCCGCCATGGTCTTTGATTAGTCAAAATTTGTCGCAAATGTCGCAGGTTCCTGCTTCGTTGCCCCGGGGATTACCTAAAAATATATAAATATCGACATAATAACCATCATTCTCTG
>DATMXV010000304.1:0-3104 GCA_035561335.1 Desulfitobacteriaceae bacterium | reverse complement strand
TTCTATAATATTGCTACTTATATTGATGATTTAGATTCAGGTATGTCCTTTGGACCGCCTTTAATTAACTCTTATGGGGGTCGTTCATTACATGAACAATCACACGGAGAATCATTCTTCGCCGTTTTTCTAAATAAGTTCAGTGGAGAGGGTATATACATACTGGATGAACCTGAGGCTGCGCTATCCCCATCTCGGCAGATGTCTATTCTCACCAGGATGCATCAATTAGTTTTGGAGGGGTCACAGTTTATCATTGCAACGCATTCCCCGATAATAATGGCATATCCGGACGCTATGATATACCAAATAAAAGATGAAATTGAGCAGATAAGTTATGAAGAGACAGAACATTACCAAGTTATGAGTTCCTTCATGAATAATACAAAGAAGATGCTTGATATCTTATTGGAGAGGAGATCAGAATGATCAGAAAATGCGAATCCGGAGATGAGAAGGTAATTTATGAAATAGTCAATGATGCTGCTCAGGCATATAAAGGCGTTATTCCACAAGATTGTTGGCAAGAGCCGTATATGCCGTTTGAAGAGCTATTGCACGAACTGGATGAGGGGGTCGAATTTTGGGGTTATGAAAAGGATGGAACCCTGCTGGGGGTAATGGGGCTTCAGCAGATGAATGATGTGTCATTAATAAGACATGCGTATGTTCGAACTGCAAACAGGAATTCCGGAATTGGCGGTAAACTGATTACATATCTAAGAACTTTGACAAATAAGCCTTTGTTAATTGGAACATGGGCTGCAGCGGATTGGGCAATAAGATTCTACGAAAAATATGGTTTTAAAGCTGTTTCAAATGAAGAAAAGAATAAATTATTAAGAAAGTATTGGAAAATATCTGATCGCCAAATCGAGACATCCGTAGTATTGGCAGAAGGATGATATCTATTAATGAAATCCATGAACCGGAAAAACTAAAATGGTGGTATTGGAAAGATTAAAAGGCAACAGGAACATAGAGGAGGACTTCATTCAATGGATTTGAATCAAGAGATATATGATATAGCGAAAAAAAATATGATCACATATTTTGGAGTTGCTGATTTAGCATGTGAGAACTATTTTAATGAAATGGAAAATAAAGAACAAATTTCTGTTTGCGGCTTGTGTTTATATGTCTGTCCATATGGCAATAAATAATTGTCCCAGGGCAAAAATATAAGGCTGGGGAGGAAATGAAAGTGACTCCGGAAGAAATATTATCTGAAATAAGGTCCCTGTCTGACCCGGAAGCGGTTCAGGGAATGGCCAGGTTTGGCATAAATCCCGACAACACATTAGGGGTTTCGATTCCTAATTTGCTCCGTATAGCCAAAAAAACGGGCAAGGACCATGACCTTGCCCAAGAACTCTGGGAATCGGGAATTCACGAAGCCCGTATCTTGGCAGCTTTCATTGACATTCCCAAGCTGGTCACTGAGGCCCGGATGGAGGACTGGGTAAAGGATTTTGATTCATGGGATGTCTGTGATCAGGTTTGCATCAAGCTGTTTAACAAAACTGCTTACGCTTATGATAAAGCAATTGAGTGGAGCGGGCGGGACGAGGTATTTGTTAAGAGAGCCGGTTTCGCCTTGATGGCCACACTTGCCGTTCATGACAAAAAGGCTGCTGATCAGGTATTCATCCGGTTTCTTCAAATAATCAACGATAAAGCGGACGACAACAGGAACTTCGTCAAAAAGGCAATCAATTGGGCTTTAAGGCAAATCGGAAAAAGAAACCCGGACCTTAACAGGGCAGCTATCTCAACTGCCCAGGATATTCAATCCAGGGGCAGCAAGGCTGGGAAATGGATTGCCGCTGACGCCCTGAAAGAACTTACCGGTGATAAGGTACGGGAGAAGCTGGGGCTGATTTAAAATAATTTTCTAATGAAGACCATTATAATTGCAAAAATAACGGCAATAACAAAGACATAAAGAAATGTTTTTAACCAGGTCTTTCCTAAAATCTTTTGTTGAAATTGATATATTGACATAACCAGACCGCTTATTATGATCAAGGCCAGCAAGTCCCAGGGAGCTTCATTAAGTATTAATGATCTGTACGCAACATCAAGAAGCAAAGCAAATGCAAGGAAAATATAGCCAAACTTATAACTGATATTTTCGACAAATATTGTTCTTTCATCTTTTTCAACCATTTTTTTGTTCATTATCTGTAACCTCCTCCAAATAGAATAATTCTTCGAAATGTTTATTAAGAACTTTCGCCAGAATTAAGGCTAATTTTGCTGTCGGACAATACTGACCTGTTTCAATCGAACTAATTGTCTGTCTGGTTACACCGGCAAGGGCTGCAAGCTGTTCTTGGGAAAGATTCTTTTCTGCCCGGGCGACTTTTAACCGGTTTTTTAGCTGAATATTTTCATTCAAACTATCACCTCCTCAAAATACTCCTCAAATAGACAGTAACATATTAATAAGAAAATGTAAAGTATACTTATCAAAAAGACAAGTATACCTATTAAAAGCGAGGAGTTTTCAAACATGCAATTAAAGAAATAGTTGAATTAGATAAATGAAGGTGCACCTTTTAGTATAGTTTCTCCTTGAGTTGCGTAAACATTTAACATCTCACGGGGAGGTGTATTCTGTGGTTCGGGAGAAGAAAATTTACCAAATGGCGGAGCAAATTACGACAGCTGATCGTTTTGCTATCCTGGCAAACGCTGAAGATTTCAAGAAACATAAACATGCCTGGAAAGTATGGCGGGTTTTAAAAGAATTTAATTGTACAGTATATCCTGTTGCTCAAAACCTGGACCGTTTCAAAGGCAGTAAAGTTTATCCGGATTTGCCGGCGTTACGGGATAAAATCGATGTGGTTATCCCCTGTTTATTTCCTGAATTGTTGCCTGCGTTGATCGAGGATACTTTAGTTGCCGGCGCCAGGAAAATTTGGTTTCAAAACCAAACCTGGACGGTGGAAATTCTTGAGCAATGTCAAAGTGCCGGAATCACAGCTATTACCGGGTGTGTTCTGTTGCATAAGAGTTATAATCTTCCTTGGGGCTATCTTAACCCGTGTTATTGGCATGGGTTGCGAAGCGCCAAAGTACCGGCAAGAAAAAAATAT
>DATMXV010000303.1:0-37781 GCA_035561335.1 Desulfitobacteriaceae bacterium | reverse complement strand
GGCCATATCCTCGGCAAAATCATCCAATTGGACGGAAAGCAGCTTGGAAACTCCCGATTCTTCCATAGTTATCCCATATAGAATATCTGCTGATTCCATTGTTCCTTTACGATGGGAAATAACCACAAACTGGGTTAAATCACAAAGACGCCTGAGGTACCTGGCAAAGCGTTGAATATTTATATCATCTAAAGAAGCCTCAATTTCATCCAGGATACAAAACGGACTCGGTTTAACACGTAATAAGGCAAATAGTAAGGCTATGGCAGTAAGGGCCCGTTCCCCTCCGGAAAGAAGGGATAATGTCTGAGGTTTTTTCCAGGGAGGCTGAACTATGATCTCTACCCCGGAGTTTAAAAGGTCCTCCGGTTCCACAAGTCTGAGTTCCGCTTTTCCCCCTTCGAACAATTCCCTGAAGACATCCTTAAAAGCCTCATTAACGGCCTTAAATCCTGCTTGAAACCGGGAACTCATCGTCTTGTCCAGTTCGGTAATAAGTTCTCTGAGAGACTGATTGGCCTTAACAAGGTCCTGATGCTGAGAAAATAAAAAATCACGTCTCTGGAGCATTTTAGGATATTCTTCAAGGGAGGCCTGATTAACAGGGCCCAGGTCTTCAAGTTGTTCTTTAATTTCCTGAATCTTTTGCCAAAGATCCTGATGCTCCAAACTGGTCAGATAGGAACCGGCTTCTTCCCATGATAAGGAATATTCTTCAGTTAAACGAGTCTTGCCTGTCTCCCATTCGGTTTCCAAGCGGGCAGCGCGTAGTTCAGCAGAATGTATTTTTTGTTCAAGAGACTGGATTGCCGATCTTCCGGTTTGCATGACCTGCTCATAGTCATTCAAGTGAATCAGCAGGCTTTCGCGTTCCTGACACAATAAAGCCAAAGCCAGGGAGTCTTTCTCCTGAATTATTTTATTTTCTTCAAAACTCCTGCTCAGGGCCTCAATTTCCTCCTCAAGCTGACCATCATCCAAACAGTAAGTATCCAGTTCATTTTTTTTCTGGTTTAAGATTAGTTCTTTTTCCCGGTAATTAGTTTTTTCCTGAACCAGCAAAGCGGTAGACTGTTCAAATTCTTGTTCCCATTTGGCAACCTGGATTTTCGATCCGGTTAATTTTTCGTTCAGAGCTTGGATTTCTTCGGAAGTTTCCTTAGCCTCCTGTTCGTATTTTTTGAGGTCAGCTTGAACTCCGCCGGTTCTTTGTTCAATAACTTCCAGGCGGGCAGAAATTAGCTTTGCTTTTTCTGCCAGTTCAGCCCGTTCGGAAACTATCTCTTTATCTCTGAAAACAGCCAGATTCACTTCCTCTTCCCAGTGTTTATTTTGTTTCTCCAAACCTTGATTATTAATCTTTATCAGGGTAATCCTTTCGCTTAATTTCTTTTTTTCCCGGGCAAGGTCTTCCAGCCTGCCGATAATATTCTGTTTAGCTGCCTTAAGATCTGCGCAAATATCCTGCTGGACCTGAAGTTCCAACTCAAGCTGTTCCAATTCTCCGCGTAAACCGGTAATCTCCCGGGAACGGCCCAAAAGATTAGCTTTTCTCCGTTTTACACTCCCCCCGCTCAGGGAACCGCCGGGATGAACCTGATCACCCTCCAACGTTACTATGCGGACTTGATAACGGGTAAAATCTGCAATCCTGGCAGCTGTCGACATGTCTTGCACAACTATGATTTTACCTAGCAAGAATTCCATAGCCGGCCGAAAATCATGATGATATTTTACCAAATCCAAGGCTATTCCTATAAACCCCGGGTCCGCAGTAATTTCTTTATTTAACTTAAGCACATTGGCCTGAATAACATCAAGAGGCAAAAAAGTTGCCCTGCCTAAATGATTATTTTTTAAAAATGCAATTGCCTGCCTGGCGTCAGCGGCCGTTTTGGCAATAATATTCTGAAGGGCCCCACCTAAGGAAACTTCAATTGCCAATTCCAGTTTTTCGTCAACTTCAAGCAGTCCGGCCACTGTACCGCAAAGCACTGCACAGGAAGGAACACCCTGTTTTTTGGCCTGCATGATTTCCCGGACACCTTGCTGATAGCCTTCCAGCGAATCCTCCAAAGCCTGCAAAGCCTGGGATCTTGCTTTCAGCATATCAGTTTTTCTTAATAAGCCATTAAATTTAAGAGTATCTTCTTCTATTAGTTCTTCCGTTTTCTCCAGCTTCTTCTGAAATTCAGCTTCTTCTATTTGTCTGATTTGTTCCTGTTTTTCAAGATTAACCAGTTCCTTATTCCCGGTATCAAGAAGTTTTCTGTTAGTCTCCACACTTTGATTAATCTGATCGCTTTCCTGCTTAAGCTGCCTGCTTTGATAGTCTAAATTATTAAGCGTTTGCGTGATACTTTTTATTTCATTAGAACAATTGGCTTTTTCGGAAAACAGTTCGAAAAGTTCAGCTTTCAGGTCCTCCATCAGTTCTGTTTGCTTGGCTTGGCAAGCAAGCTTCAGCTTCCGCTCATCTTCAGCCAGCTTATTCCTGGCTGCCTCAATTGTCCGTTCCAGAATAATTTGTCTGTCTTCAAGAGCTTTTATCCGCTCGGATAAATCCGTAGTTCTCCGGGATTCGTCAGCAATTTCCTGGCCTGACTTGATAATTGTCTCTTTAAGATAGCGCTGACGCTCCTGTCTGATACTCAGGTCATGGCTCAGGGAGTTAAGAGTTTGTTTAGAGATATTAACCTCAGTTTGTTGTTTCTGCAGTTTCTGCTCAGAGTGGTTTAAATTCAGCTTTTTCCGGACATATTCACTTTCTGCCTCAGCCAACTCAGCCATTGCCTTGACTAATCCGGTTTTTAATTCGTCAGAATCTGCTTGCACTCCAGCCAGTTTTTTTTGCACTTCCGCTAAATCCCGGACAAGCAATTGGATTTCCAAAAGCTTTTTTTCAGCTCCAAGTTTAAGATTCTGTTCGGCAATTAAAGACTGGTCTTTTAAAGGACCAAGTTGGTTTTCAATTTCCTGCAAAATATCTTCAACCCGCAAGAGATTTTGTTCAGAATTATCCAGGCGTTTTAAGGCTTCCCTCTTCCGGGTCCGAAATTTAGTAATTCCGGCCGCCTCTTCAATAATAAAGCGTCTTTCTTCAGATCTTGAATTCAGTATTTCCTCAACCCGGCCCTGACCGATTATTGAGAAACCCTCTTTTCCGGCGCCGGTATCCATGAATAGTTCCTGAATATCCTTCAGGCGGCAGGCCGCCCGATTAATAGAAAATTGTCCCTCCCCATTACGGTACATCCTCCGGGTAATAGTAACTTCCTGAAATTCCAGAGGAAATATCCCCGTTGAGTTATCAAAAACCAAAGTGACCTCAGCCATACCCACGGAACGCCGGTTTATTGTCCCGGTGAAAATGAAATCTTCCATTTTTGTTCCCCGCAGGCTTTTTAAACTCTGTTCTCCCAATACCCAACGTACCGCATCAGCCACATTACTCTTCCCGCTGCCGTTAGGTCCGACAATCACATTTAACCCCCGGCCTAATTCCAGCTTGACACGGTCGGCAAACGACTTAAATCCTTGAATAGTTATGGTCTTTAAATAAACAGGGAGATCATTGGCCTTGGCCATCGTTCTCCCTCCCCCATTCAATAAGAACTTCTCTGGCAGCAAGTTGTTCAGCTTCCTTTTTTGTCCGGCCACTGCCCTTGGCCATCAGTTTTCCGTTCAGAAATACTCCTGCCGTAAAGATCTTGCTATGGTCAGGCCCCTCTTCCAGGAGAATCCGGTAATTAACTTCACTTTCCTGACGCTGAGCCTTTTCCTGCAGCATTGTTTTATAATCGCCATAGTTGCCCTTGGCCACTTCTTCAATCACAGGCTTTAATAACCCCAGGACAACACGTCTGGCTACTTCCATCCCAAATTGCAGATATACAGCTCCAATAACTGCTTCCCAGGCATCAGCCAGAATCGAAGGTCTTTCCCTTCCCCCGGAAGATTGTTCGCCGCGTCCTAACAGGAGTTCAGAACCCAAATCTATTTCCTGGGCATTACGGGCCAAGGTTGTTTCATTAACCACTGCCGCCCGCATCTTGGTAAGTTCCCCTTCCGGACGGTCCGGATAAGTTAAATACAAATACTCTGCAACAATAAAATCAAGGATAGCGTCTCCCAGAAACTCCAAACGCTGATTGTTTTCTCGTCCTATTTGAGGGTTTTCGAATAAGTATGAGGGATGGGTCAAGGCCACAGTCAAGAGTTTATTAGGCAATCCGCCTAACTCCAAACGTTGAGCAAGCCGGGCCCCAACATCTCTTTTCAGAGCTGAAGCCGAAGCTGCTTTTTCCTTATTCGCTGAATTCTCTATCCGCAAATTGACAGTACTTCTTCGCCGGTGTTTCATTGTCAATATCTTACTCCCTTTTTCAGTCAGCAAATTTTCGAATAATTATTGTGGCATTATGTCCCCCAAAACCAAGGTTATTTGATAAAGCTACTTTTACTTGTTGTTCCCGGGCTATGTTAGGCACATAATCCAAATCACATTCGGGATCCGGTTCTTCATAATTAATGGTGGGAGGGATTACGCTCCGCTCAATGGCTAAGGTACAAATAATTGCTTCTATGGCCCCAGCTGCACCCATAAGGTGACCGGTCATTGATTTGGTTGAGCTTATCGGGACATTCCTGGCAGCATCACCAAAAACAGCTTTAATAGCCTCCGTTTCCAGGGCGTCATTAGCATCGGTTCCTGTTCCATGAGCATTAATGTAAGAAACATCTTCCGGATTCAAACCGGCATCTGCCAGGGCCTTGCGCATGGCTGCAACTGCCCCGACACCCCCGGGAGCCGGCATGGTAATATGATAAGCATCTGAGGAACTGCCATAGCCTATAAGTTCAGCATAAATATGGGCCCCCCGGGCTTGGGCATGTTCCAAAGACTCCAGGACCAGAATTCCGGCCCCTTCACTCATTACAAAACCGCTGCGGCGTTTATCAAAGGGACGACAAGCCTGAGAATAATTTTCTTTTTCCGTGGACATTGCTTTTATCGAGCAAAATCCGGCAAAGGCTAATTCCGTCAAGGGGGCTTCAGTTCCCCCGCAAAGGACAAGATCGGTTTCCCCTCTCTGAATCAGACGCAAAGCTTCCCCGATCGCATTTGTCGCCGAAGCACAGGCAGTAACTATAGTTAAACTGGGTCCTTTTAAGTCAAAAGCAATAGATAAATAACCGGCAGCCATATTACTGATTAGATTTGTAATGAAAAACGGGCTTACCCGGTTAGGTCCCTTAGTCATTAAAATCTCTTTTTGCTCCTCAAAAGTAATTACCCCGCCAATTCCACAGCCCATTACTACTCCGGCCCTGTCCTTATTGATCTTTTCCAGATCAAGACCAGCATCCTTGACCGCCATCTTACCTGCTGCCATCGCCATCTGCACAAACCTGTCCATCCGGCGGCTTTCTTTTTTCTCAATCCATTCGGCAGGATCAAAATTATTTACTTCGCCTGCAGCCTTTGTTGGCAAAGCACTCACATCAAAGCGGGTTACGGCAGCGATTCCAGCTTTTCCTGCAATAAGATTATTCCAGAATTCATTTATTTCATTTCCGACTGGAGAGATTACTCCCATTCCAGTGATAACTGCACGTTTTCTCATGAATTAACCATTCTCCCCTTTAAGACTGTAGTATTCCCATTTTAATATTTTCGAAAATCTGATGTACGGAAAGAATCTCCTTCACCTTCTTAAACTTGGCTCCTATGAAGATTAAACCGTTTTGCACATCTCCTTGTTGAGCCATATTTAAACGTGATATTATGCAATAGTTTTCCTTACAATTTTTCAGACAATTTATACAGCATATCGGCCCTACATTTTCGTTTTTTTCCAACATACGTGTAAAATCATTGACAATAGCCCGTCCAGTCAACCCAACCGGACTTTGCACAAAAACAGTATTCTCTGCCTTGGCATCAAGTAAATACTGTTTAAAAGCCGATGCTGCATTACATTCTTCGCTTAAAGCAAAACGGGTTCCCATTTGAACTCCGGCAGCCCCCATTTTCAAAACCTCAGCCGCATCAAAACCGTCAATCACTCCGCCGGCTCCAATCACAGGGATCTTTACTGCCTCAATAACTTCCGATAAAATCTCTCTCATAGGCCGGTCAGTACCTAAATGCCCTCCGGCTTCACACCCCTCGACAATAACAGCTGCCGCACCAAGTTTTTCCGAGAGCTTAGCCAGCTTAACAGTTGAAACAATGGGTACGACAGGTGTATCCGCTTCCTTGCCCCAAGAAAACATATCCCTGGAAAATCCGGCTCCCGAAACTAGAAGATCAATTTTTTCTTCAAGGGCAGTTCGTACTAATTGGGCAAATTCGCGAACTGCAAACATGATGTTGACCCCAATGATACCTTTGGTGCGGTTCCGTGCTTCACGTATCTCAGTTCTCAGTTCTGCAATAGTTAAACCACTCCCTGCGATAAGTCCAATACCGCCTCTATCCGCGACAGCAGCCGCTAAGGATGCCATAGAGACCTTTACAGCCATCCCACCTTGAATAACGGGAATTTTAGCCACTAAATTCCCAATTTGGAGTTCGGGTATTTTCACTGTTTTTCCTCCTGACTATTTCTATTTATGTTAACTCTTTCCAATTTATAATGTCAAGAGCAAATTATTTTTAAAAGAAAGTCCCGCAGAACACTACGGGACCTTACGCAAATTGCAATCTACTTGTTCTCTTTAATATAATTGACTGCATCACCGACAGTCCGAATTTTCTCTGCTTCCTCGTCCGGAATATCTAAATCAAATTCCTCTTCTAAAGCCATAATCAGTTCGACAATATCCAATGAATCGGCGTTTAACTCTTCAAAGGTTGTTTCTAATGTTACATCCCCTTCATCCACCCCCAGTTGATCAACGACGATGGACTTGACCTTTTTGAAAACTTCCATCCTGTAACTTCACCTCCTCTCGCAAACAGTTTACATTTACTAAATTTACATCGCCATGCCTCCATCAACTGCCAGGATCTGCCCTGTTATGTAAGATGCCGCCGGAGAAACCAAGAAAAGAACTGCCTTTGCGACTTCTTCTGCAGTACCCATATGTCCAAGAGGTATTCCCTTAATAAATTCTTTTTTTATTTCATCAGGTAATATTGCCGTCATATCGGTAGAAATATACCCCGGAGCTACAGCATTAACCCGAATTCCCCGGGAAGCCAATTCCTTAGCCGTTGATTTAGTAAATCCAATAATACCTGCTTTCGAGGCGGCATAATTAGCTTGACTTGGATTTCCGAAAATACCTACAACTGAAGCAATATTAACAATCGCCCCGGAACGTTGTTTTAACATCCCCCTGCTTACCGCTTTAGTACATAAAAAAACACTTTTAAGATTAATATTTAAAACTCTGTCCCAATCTTCTTCTTTCATCCGGATGAGCAGATTATCCCTGGTAATTCCGGCATTATTCACAAGAATATCGATTTTTCCATATTTCTCAAGGGTTGTACTGACAAGTCTGTCAACATCACTCGCATTCGTTACATCAGCCTGAATAAACATGGCCTCAGAGCCTGCGCCCATAATCTGCTTAACCGTTTCTTCTGCTTGATCCAGATTACCGACATCATTGACAACTACTTTGGCCCCGGCAGCCGCTAATTCCAGGGCAATAGCCCTGCCAATCCCCCGCGCAGCCCCTGTAACAACAGCAACGCTTCCATTAAGCATCATTTTATCTACTCTCCTTTAAATATGCAAGTGACTTTTCCAGAGAAACCAAGTCTCCAACCTGAAGCAAATCAGCATCAGGAGCTATTTTCTTGATTAAACCGCTCAAGGCCTTACCCGGACCGCATTCCACAAAGGTATCAACACCTTTTGCCGTTAAATAACGGATTGATTGTTCCCATAAAACCGCCCCGCTCAATTGCCGGACCAGGGTTTCTATAGTCCGCCGGTGATCAACAACTTCAAGAGCGTCAACATTGGCAATTACGGGACAACGCGGTTCCTGCCAACTCACCTCATTGAGAGCCTTGTTTAAGTCCCCGGCGGCACTTCCCATCAATACCGAATGAAAAGGTCCGCTGACAGACAAAAGAACAGTACGCTTTGCTCCCAGTGTTTTAGCCATTTCCATTGCTTTATGTACAGCCGGCGTCTCCCCGGAAATCACAATCTGACCGGGGCAGTTGTAATTTGCCGGCCCCACGGAACCGGAATCCTCCGCCAGCCTGCACGCTTCTTCAACCTTGTCTGCTTCCAAACCAAGAATTGCCGCCATAGTTCCCCGGCCCGCCGGAACAGCCATCTCCATTAGTTCCCCCCGCCGGCGGACCGCTCTGAGTGCTTCCTCAAGGCTGATACTCCCGGCAGCGACATGGGCCGAGTACTCCCCCAGACTATGCCCGGCATGATAATCCGCTTCAATTCCAGCAGCCCGCAGCTGACACCAGGCAGCTATACTGACAAGTAAAATCGCCGGCTGAGTATTATACGTAATCTGCAATTCTTCTTCCGGGCCGGTTTCCATAATCTTTAGAAAATCATTTCCTAAAACACTTTGCCCTGCAGCATATACTTCCTGCCCGCAAGCAGTCTCAAAAAGTTCCTTTCCCATCCCCACAAACTGTGAACCCTGACCGGGAAAAACAAATGCCAATTTACCCATTTCTTATTCCTCTCTCTTAAAGAATAAATTACCCGGGACTTAATCATCTACTACTGAAAAATAAATTATTACATAAGAATCCTACTCCGGGAAATCCAAGTGCACATTTACCATCGCTGCAGAGCTGCTCACTCAACTATGCAGCTAAAGTGCCAAAACCTTTGGGATAGTCTGCATGTAAACCAGTGGCACTTCTTAACCGCTGCTCCGTTTCGTTCGCTTACGCTCCTCCGCGAAATCGGTTCTCTTAGCACTTGGATCTCCCTCCGTTTAACTTTCATCCTTTTGATGGCGCTGTGTCAGCGGCATGGGGACCTATCTCTGGAAATAAGCGCCTAGTTTCTGCCATTCCGCTTCCGCCGTTTCTATTATATCCCTTAAAATATCAGCTGCCGGCTCAATGCGCTGAACAGCCCCGGCAATCTGACCGGCCATTACTGAGCCATTGACAATATCACCTTCTACCATTGCTAACTGCAATCTGCCGGTACCCAGTTCCTGCAGTTCAGCTGCCGCAACCCCTTCATGCTCAAGCCGAGCAAATTCCCGGGTAAAACGATTCTCCAGACAGCGCACAGGGTGCCCTGTTGTTTGACCCGTAACTACAGTATCACGTTCCTTAGCCTTGAGAATTGCTTCTTTTACCGGCAAAGGAATTGTACATTCAGCAGCACACATAAAACGGGTCCCCATCTGGACACCTGCCGCCCCTAAAGAAAGAGCAGCCAGAAGGCCACGCCCGTCAGCAATCCCCCCGGCGGCAATCACCGGGATCCTGACAGCATCCACAACCTGAGGCACCAGAGGTAATGTACAAATTTCCCCGACATGCCCTCCTGATTCCATTCCCTCAGCTATCAGGGCCGAGACCCCGGCTTTTTCCAAACGCCTGGCCAGGGCAACTGAGGCCACAACCGGAATCACCTTCGTGCCGACTTCCTTTAATTTCGGGACATATTTGCCGGGATTTCCAGCCCCGGTTGTGATCACCGGCACCCTTTCCCTGATAATCAGGTCCATGATCTCCTCAACATACGGGGACAACAACATTATATTAACCCCAAAGGGCTTCCGGGTTATTTGCTTAAGTTTATGTATTTCCTGCTCTAGCCAAGTTGTAGGGGCCGTCCCGGCAGCAATAATTCCCAAACCTCCGCCTTCAGATACAGCCGCTGCCAACTCAGCGGTAGCTACCCAGGCCATTCCCCCTTGAATAATTGGATATTTTATCCCTAAGAGCCCGCAAATCTCAGTTATAATCATTCAGTCACTCCTCTCTTTCCTAATTAATTCCCTTAACAATTTAAATCTCAGGCCTCTAAAACTTGACTTTTAACTTCCGGCTCCGTTTTCCGGCTTGTAAAGTCCATTTCTATTCGTTCCGTAATCTGGACAGTTATACACTCCTGGGCGACACGGATAGCATTAACTATCGCCTTTTCCCCGGAAC
The DNA here is from genome assembly GCA_035561335.1 of Desulfitobacteriaceae bacterium. Lineage (GTDB taxonomy): Bacteria > Bacillota > Desulfitobacteriia > Desulfitobacteriales > Desulfitobacteriaceae > UBA2264. The sequence continues at coordinate 27,664 of DATMXV010000303.1, read as the reverse complement.
TGCCATGACAAACAATACTAATTCCATTTACACCCAACAGGGGCGCCCCGCCATATTCTGCATAGTCAATTGTTTGAACTATTTCCTTCAGTACAGGTTTTACCAATAAGGCCCCCAGTTTCCGCATATTTGTGGCAGTTAATTTATCTTTGACTAATTCAATAAAGAAACCTGCTATCCCTTCCGCAGTTTTCAACAAAACATTGCCGGCAAACCCGTCACAAACGATAACATCGGCACGGCCGTAGGGAATATCACGGCCCTCAATATTACCGGTAAAGTTGATTGGGACAGTTTGCAGGAGACGATAAGCAGCCTGGGTAAGTTCATTCCCTTTTCCTTCTTCACTGCCGACATTGAGAAGTCCTACTCTGGGGTGGGGTATACCCAGGATCTTCTCTGCATAGATACTCCCCATAATAGCATATTGCACCAAATGCTCCGGTTTGGCATCCAAATTAGCCCCTACATCCAGAATAAGTTTGCCGCCTTCTGAAGTAGGCAGGACAGCAGCTATTGCCGGACGCTCAATTCCCTTTATCCTGCCCAGACCTAATAAAGCCGCCGCCATTTGGGCGCCTGTACTGCCCGCACTTACCACTGCATCAGCCAGTCCCTCTTTAACCAGGCGGGTTGCGACAACAATTGAGGCATCCTTTTTTTTGCGGACTGCATTGGCCGGAAGTTCTTTCATAGTTATTATTTCACTAGCCTCTTGAAAAGAAATCGACTCAGGAACCTTAATGCCTGACAAATAAGGTTGCATAAGTTCCATTTTCCCAATAAGGATTAATTCCAGGCGGGGATACATAGCAGCAGCCTTCAAAGTACCTTTGATAATTTCTGCAGGAGCATAATCTCCCCCCATTGCATCGATAGCAATTCTCATGATGTTTTTAAATTCCTCCCCATATCCTTCATTGGAAAATTAATTGTGCATAAAAACCCACTCACCCCGTAAGACCTCTTCCTGGCGGACAGTAGAAATAATCCTGACCCGGTATTTATTGTCTTGACCATTAATTACCTGACCACTGGCTACAACACATTCACCTAATTGAACCGGTCTGATAAATTCAAGGTCCACTCTCCCTCTGCCTGCAGGGTCAGTTTCTGTTAAAGCAAGAGCTAATGAATCAGCCTGGGCAAACAGATAATGACTCCTAGCAACTTTTGTCTGCGGAAGTACCATAGTTTCGTCAACATTGAGTTCGGAACAGGCATATCCTCCAATTACTAATTCCTTTAACTTGCCAATGACTTCGTATTCACTAAAAGATCTTGACGTTCCGTAAGCCTCATGGGCGCATACTCTTGTTCGCTCACGTAATTCAGGAATTCCTAAAACCCCGCGATCATGCCTTATTGTTGAAATACTTACTCCAAATCGCCCGGCCAATTCCCGATCTGTAAAAAAAGGATCAAGTAAAATTATTTCCTTTAAGGCTTTTTGGCGTTCCTGTCTATGTAAACGAAACAACATAATCACCAAATTTCCAAATCTTTCTTGTTACCTGGTGACAATTATAATCTAATCAAGTTCCTTTTTCAAGATTAAAGATTAAATATAATATAACCTATCTGACTTAAATAAAAAAGAATCCTCATGAGAAGGATTCAATTTTCCAAAATTACAACTATTTACTCAGATCAATCACTTGTTTAGCCTTATAATATCCACAATTCGGGCAAACAAAATGCTGTAATTTCGGCTGATGGCATTGGGGGCATTCGATGTGGTTAGGAGCAGTTAATTTCCACATAGCCCGACGCTTACGTACTCTGGACTTGGATTGTCGATGTTGAGCAACACCCATAGATTACACCCCCTTTAAAAACTCTACGATTAATCATCCGAGCGCCACTTCGCTAAACCAGCCAAACGGGGATCAAGTTCTTTGTTTTGACATTTGCACTTGACTGAATTCAAGTTAACGCCACAAGCCGGGCAGAGACCCAAACACTCTGCAGAACAAATAAATTTCATCGGTAAAGCCATGACAATTTGCTCTAAAATCCGGTCCCTAATCTCGACCTCATCCTTATCAAAAAGGAAAGCGGTTTCTTTTTGATCTTCGGACGCAAGCTCACGCAAAATCCATTCATCCTCATATGCCAGTTCCAACGGATAAATAAACTCTTCCAAACAGCGTCCGCAGGTTACGTTGAGATTTGTCTGAATAGTTCCCTGAACCAGTAAAAGCTTTCCGGTATTATGCACCTTTATTTGAACATGCAACGGTGTATTAAAGGCCACATTATCAGTCCCAAACAAGAATCCGGGGATATTTTCGCTTACATCAAAAAAAACAGTCGATCCCAGGTCCCGGCGAATTTGAGATATATCTATTTCCATGTTTACCACCTCAATACACATAAATTATTATAGATGTCACTATTTTCTTTGTCAAGCGAATGAATCTGCTCAATCAACCATATTATTCAGGTAGGTACTCCATCCAGATATCTATTTTTAACTACTCGGGAGTCAGGAGACAGAAAACAGGAGTCAGAATGAGAGAACCAGCGAAAACATTTGAAGACTTGTTGTATAGCATAAAAAGTATACTTCTGAATTTTTTTTAAAATTACATAAGGTTTTCTGGAAGAATACCGATATTATTCTGACTCCTGAATTCTGAATCCCTATATAATAACTGCTATTTAAAAACAGGTGAATTGCTTATGAATGCACTGCTGCGCATACTGCCCCTGGCTTTGCTGGCTATAGGAATGTTTGCCAATCCCCAAGATGTTCTGACTTCCGCTACTGCCGGACTCACTCTCTGGTGGCGCTATGTACTTCCTGCCTTGCTGCCTTTTTTTATCCTGTCGGAACTTTTGATCGCGCAGGGTTTCGTTCATTTTCTCGGGGTTATGCTGGAACCCCTGATGCGTCCTTTGTTTCATTTACCGGGTAAAGCTTCCTTTGTTATTGTTATGGGGTATACTTCGGGATTTCCTCTGGGAGCAGTTTTAACTGCCCGTCTGCGCAATCAGGCTGAAATAACCCGGGAGGAAGGTCAACGCTTACTGGCTTTTACCAATAATCCCAGCCCCGGTTTCATGTTTGGGGCGGTAGCTTCGGGAATGTTAGGCCAGCCTGAACTAGGTATTATTTTAGCCGGCGCAGTTTATCTTGCTAATCTGGGAGTTGGCCTGCTGTTCCGTTTTTATCATTCAGACCAAAATTCCCGGCATCCGGCGCCGGCCCCAAGTTTGAAAAAAGCATTTCAGGAAATGAAACATGCTCAAAACCTTGACGGCCGTCCAGTGGGAAGAATTCTGGGAGATTCTATCCGTAACAGTGCCACAAATGTGATAACAGTAGGCGGGTTTGTGGTTTTTTTCTCCGTAATAATCCATTTATTAACAACCTGGCATATTACTTCGGTCCTGGCAGTCCTGATCCACCCTTTAACAGGCGGTTTACTAGCAGTGGAAAGGATCGAAAGCATAATTAACGGCCTCTTCGAAATGACTATTGGCTGTCAGGGAGCAATTCAAACTTTTCCCGCGCTTTCCCAACAAATCGGGACTCTTTCATTTCTAATGGGCTGGAGCGGTTTGTCAATTTTTGCCCAGATAGCCAGTTTTACCGCAGAAACTGACCTTCGGATGGGGCCCTTCGTTTTTGCCCGGATTCTCCATGCCTTCCTTGCTCTGGCACTAAGCCAGCTTTTTCTGTTCGTCAGCAAAGTCCCGGCCGCCACCGGCCTGTTTCTTCCGCCAATCCCCACAACCCAGCTTTGGTTAAATACCTGGCGGCTGAGTTTTCTCATCTTCGCCGGCTCTATCGGATGCTTACTGGTACTATCTCTTCTATATCGACTCCGGGCCAAGTACAAATAGCGGTAATTCATGCAGCAAAGCCCAGAGGTTTTGGCGTGTAGCTTAATTGTCAAGTGAATAGCAAACACAGAGTATGTGAGTGGGCAATAATGATTTATTTTACTGCCTAACAGAAAAGAGTGAGTTTATTACCCACTCTTCACCTCAGTTTCAGCGGTTTTTTCTTTAACGGTTATTTTAAGCTCCTCACGGTTACGCCGGATTGCCTGCACAGTTTCGTGAACTTTTACTTCGATATTTTCCAGCATCTCATCTGCGTACTGCACAGCCCCAAATTTAACCTCCCGGGCATAATTTTGAGCCTGACGAACAACTTCCTCAGCATAACTCTGGGCCTGTTTTACGATCTCATTGTCTTCAGCCATTTTTTCCATATAATTTTTTCCACGGTCCATTAGTTTTTGCGCTTCTGCCTGGGCCTCATCAATAATTCTTTGCCGTTCATTTAAAATCCACTTGGCATTACGGATTTCCTCAGGCAAGATTGAGCGGATCCGGTCCAACAACTCAAAGATTACCGAATCATCAACTAAAACCTTCCCTGTCATAGGAATTTTAACACCGCGGTCAACAATTTCCTCCAATTCTTCAAGCAAACCTAAAACATCACTATCCAAAATCCATCTCCCCCTGTTTTACAAATCTATTCTTTGCAAATACCATACTCTGGTATCTCCATACTTACTCACTTTACGTATCTCAAAAGGACCCAATTCCTCAGGAAGTCCTTCATCTTTACCTGTCTCAACCACAATTACCCCAGCAGGGCTTAAACGGCAAGGATTTGCCAGCATGGGCATAACCCGCGCCACTAATCCCTGGCGATAAGGCGGATCAAGAAAAATGAGGTCAAATACCTCTTGATTTGACGCCAAATAACGTAAAGCATCCTGATGTATCAGGGTAGTGCAGTCCAGGACCCCGACTTTTTCAAGATTTCCCCTGATTATCTTCCAGGCTGCCGGACTTTCTTCGACCAGAACCGCTTCTTTGGCGCCGCGCGACAGGGCTTCAATTGCCAGGCTGCCTGTTCCCGCAAAAAGATCCAAAACTTTGGCCTCAACCACTTTATTCCTGAGGACATTAAAGATCGCGCCTCTGATCTTATCAGAAGTCGGACGGATCAACAAACCTTCTCCAGTTTTAAGGTTTCGTCCACGCATATTTCCGGCTATAATCCGCATCAAAATCCTCCACTTATATTATAACAATCAAAGACATGAGAAAACCAGCCCAATTTTAACAAAATTTTTCATACAAGGTATCAAATATGATCAAAAGTTGGCAATCAGAATCCCGAATAAAAACCGGCTAATAGTTCATACTAGCAAAAAGGCAAATTAGCCTTTCCCCCATACAATTCTTCCTTATTTTCTCCTCTCTGGTCACAGGTCAGCAGGCCGGTGGCCTTTTTTAATCCTATGTCAGCAAAATTTACTAAAGGAGGATTCCTTCATGAAGAAGTCAGAAATATTCCGGTATTATAATGTTTATGTAGATTTGGCAGTTGAAGCACATGAGATATTAAGTAAGGAATCAAACCAGACAATTCCCGGCGTCCGGCTGGAAGAGGAACGATTTAAACATGCCACGGTAACTACAATTACTGTCGAAACTGAACAGGGAGTTCAGGAAATGGGGAAACCACGGGGACAATACATAACAATTGATGCTCCGGATTTACGTCAGAATAACTACGATGTTCATAAAAGTATTACGGAAATCCTAAGTCAAAAACTGCAAAAACTTATGGACCTGAATAACAATACCAGCGTTCTTTTAGTCGGTTTGGGCAACAGAAATGCAACTCCGGATGCCCTTGGACCAGAAGTTATTAATAAAAGCCTGGTTACCCGGCACCTGTTTCACTACTCACCGGCAGAACTCAGGGGAAAATTACGCAAGGTAAGCGCCATTGCCCCCGGTGTTTTAGGTATAACCGGAATCGAAACTGCAGAAATTATCCGGGGAATCGCCGAACATGTAAAACCTGATCTTATTATTGCCATAGACGCCCTGGCTTCAGGCTCTTTAGATCGTATAGGCACAAGCATCCAGTTGGCGGATACAGGCATTAATCCCGGATCCGGGATAGGAAACAAACGGAGTAAAATCAATCAGGAGACTATGGGCTGCAAAGTTATTGCCATTGGCGTCCCTACGGTCGTTAATGCTGCGGTAATCGCCAGCAATTGCCTGGATATCTTTATTGAACATTTAAACACTAACAAAAAATTTACTGAATTCTCTAACGAAATAAATTCCCAATTTACAACCAAAATATTAGATGAGGCACTCTCTCCCTTTAAAGGCAATTTAATGGTAACGCCTAAAGAAATTGACAGTCTGATTAAAACAACTGCCAGGATAATTGCCGGAGCATTAGGGATAAGCTTGCATCCGGGGATTGACAACTCAGATTTCGAACGTTATCTGCAGTGATAAAAGAGCGGTTGCCCGCTCTTTTATTAATATTGGCTGCCTTTTGCTTTTTTGGGTTTGCGATTGGCCATACCTATTTCCTGGGCTACTTCATACTTAAACTTTTCCATTTCCGAAGATAATTGAATATTGGGTTTATCCTGCATAACTCCAACCTCCCTTATACTATCAACTCTATAAGCGATAAACCTGCTTCGTTACCGCTTGATTTTCAACTCTTAATCTAAATAATATTATTTACTAAAGATTACTTAAGATACCCGACAAATCATCCCATAGTTTCCTTAACAGCTAAAAAAATTCAATGTAAGCCAATCTTTTGGATTGAATAAAAGTATTCAATTTCCTGCAATAAATTTAAGTAGTTATCCGGATTTTGCAAAACTTTCTGAGTCATCAGGTAAGCCTTTTCAATCAGCTCAGCATCCCGCAAAGGGTCCGCCAGGCGCAGTTCAGGCAGGCCATGCTGACGTGTACCCAAAATTTCCCCGGGTCCGCGCAAACGTAAATCCTCCTCAGCAATCTTAAAGCCGTCATTTGTTTCGCAAAGAATATCCAAGCGCTTGCTGTTCTGTTCTGTCATCAGAAAACAATAGGATTGCTCACTCCCCCGCCCAACCCGTCCCCGAAGCTGATGAATCTGGGCCAGGCCAAAACGTTCGGCGCCCTCCACGACCATAACTGTGGCATTAGGAATGTTTACCCCAACCTCAACTACAGTCGTAGCCACAAGAATGTCTGTCTTATGCGCCAAAAAATCCTGCATAATCCTTTCTTTATCATTCCCTTTCATCTTCCCGTGAATTAAAGTCACCCGCCGCTCAGGGTACCGTTCCTGGAAATAGCTTGCATGGTTAGTCGCAGATATTACATCCAAAGCTTCCGATTCTTCTACCAAAGGACAAACGACAAAAATCTGCCGGCCTGATGCCATTTGTTTTTCCAAAAATTTTTCGAGCTGGGGCCGTCCCCTTTCAGACAGTTTCCGGGTTAACACCGGTTTTCGGCCAACAGGTAATTCATTCAAAAGGGAAAGCTGCAGGTCCCCATACATCGTAAGCGCCAACGTTCGGGGGATCGGGGTGGCGCTAAGTACCAGGACATGGGGATTCTCCCCTTTACTTTGCAGCATTGTCCTTTGCCGTACTCCAAAACGATGCTGTTCATCTGTGACAGCCAATCCCAAAGCCTTATACTTGATTTTTTCCTGGATTAAGGCATGGGTCCCTACGATCACCTGGGCCCGGCCACTGGCAATTTCAAGTTGGTTTGCCTCTCTCTCACTACGTTTCTGACTGCCCAGTAAAATAGCCGCCTTAACACCCAGGGACTCAAACACCTTTACAAATGACTGGTAATGCTGCCAGGCCAGAATCTCGGTAGGGGCCATCATTGCTCCCTGGTAACCGGACTCTACAGTACGCAATAATGCCGCCATAGCAACAACGGTTTTTCCTGAACCGACATCACCCTGAACCAAACGGGCCATTCCTTTGCTGTTCCTGAGATCCCGGAAAATCTCCTGGATAATCCGCCTTTGAGCTGCAGTCAGCTCAAAAGGCAACATTTGCATGAAGCGTTTAACCAAGTCCCCGCCTCCCGAGAGCGGAGGACTTTCCTGACGTTCGATCCCAAGACGCATCCGGGCCACACTTAACTGCAGGAAAAGGACCTCTTCCCAAACCAAACGTTCCCGGGCTTTATGCAAATTCTCCCAGGAAGAAGGAAAATGAATCTCCCTGTAGGCTAAAGCCCGTTCCATCCAGCCATTTTGGTCTTCCTGATTTAAAAATTCCGGGAAATACTGAATAGTATGTTGAAACAGGCCTTTAATAATACTGCGCAATACCTTAGATGATAAATCCCCGGTTTCCGGATAAACAGGGACAATTTCCCGGGGAAGGGCAGTTATCCCTTCCTTAGCGGCAAGCTTCTCAATCTCATTAGCCATTATTTCCGGGAAGCGCTGAAAAAAACGGACTTTTCCGGTTACTTTAACCAACGTTCCCGGCGGATACTGCTTAACAATGTATGGTTGGTTAAACCATACCGCCTGTGTTAAACTGCCTTCCTGCCCCAGAGTAAGTTTCACAACTTTTACCCTTCCATTGGAAACCTGACCGGCCATTACCCTGGCGATAACTGTTACATATTCACCGTCCCTGAGTTCAATTATCCGAACCGGACGGCGCTCTTCATAACGGCGGGGATAGTACATAAACAGGTCCTCAATCGTTGTAATTCCCGCTTTTTGTAACTGTTTTAACCTATATGGACCAATCCCTTTAAAATATTGCAGTCCTGTATCAGATGATTGCCTGGGAGAAGCAGCCTGTTTGTCTATTCCGGGAGAAATAAACAGTTTATCAAGAAAAAAAGCAAGTTCAGCCAAACCCTGCTCTCTCTTTATTTGTCCCCAAGCCTGATATTCTCCGGCAATTTGCCTCATCGGCTGAAAATCAATTCCCGGGAAGAGCTGTTCCAGCCTTGGGACCATACCTGATAATAAATTATGAAATCCACCGCCCCCTCCGGTATCGGAAAAACCTTTTCTTTCTTCCGCCAGGAACGCCTGTCTAAGATTATTCAATACAACTTGTTGTTGCTTATTAAGCATAAGAACCAGTTCTAATCCTTTCTCCCGGCAGGGGTGCGCCAATCTTTTATTTCTTGTCCAAATTTTTGTCCAAAACACGTACGCCCTGGATATTGACATTCACTTTATCTACTGTAAACCCGGTATATTTTTCAATGGCATTCCGGACCCTGTCCATTATATTTGCTGCCGCTTCAGAAATATTAATGCCATAGCCAACAATTACGAAGAGTTCGATGCTGACCTCATTTTCCTGAATAGTAACTTCTACACCCCGCGCCAAATTATCACGGCGGAGCAAATCAGCAAACCCGTCTTTCAGGTTACGGGAAGCCATACCAACCAAACCGGAACATTCAAGGGCAGCGCCACCTGCTATTGTCGCAATAACTTCTTCCGAAATATTAATTTTCCCCAGGCTGTTATTAATTTCCTTACCCATTAATAATGCCCCCTTTCGGTACTGATTTTTTAATACTTTTCTTTTAACAATCAGGGTTTTTCAGTATTTAGTTGTTTTTCAATCTAATAAACTTGCCAACTTTTAAAATTTTTGATAAACTTAACAAGTGTCATTTCTTGTGCAAGGAGGTTAATGCTATGGCTAATGTATGTGATATATGCGGCAAAGGAGTTCGTACCGGAATGCAGGTAAGCCATTCTCATATTCGAACTAAAAGAACCTGGAAACCGAATCTGCAACGGGTCCGCGCCCTTGTAAAAGGCGCGCCAACCAGACTCAAGGTATGCACCAGATGTTTACGTTCCGGTAAAGTTCAACGCGCTGTTTAATCATTTATGAGTCAAAGAGTCCGCTTCAGTCGGGCTTTTTTTCATTTGTAATTCTAAGCGTCAAACAATAATAAAAATACATAATAACTCCACTGTCAAAGTAGTATTTGACTTCCAATAGTCAGTATTAGTTGTTTATCATTTTTGTAGAAGAGTACCTTCAAAACGCTTTCTTCACATAGAAACTATTGAAATTCTCTTTAGCTTAATTAAGCATTGTGCATTATGAATTATGCATTATTGCCAGTACCCAGCCTTCATCAACCCTCACATACCCTTCAGTATCCAGGAAAATATTACTTATACCCCTGGTAGAATCCTGAAATAAATTTTCATACTTCAAGGGATAATAAAAACCCTCAGTTGTCACAACTGCCTTTTCTGTTAAGGCAAAGAGAGATATCTCCTGGCCTTTTTTACCAAAAATAATTTCCTGTTTCTGAATAATCCATATTATATGTTCCGGGTCTTTCAGGATAATCTTTCTGCCCCGCCGGGCATAAGCCAACAAAAGTGCAATATTTCCCAAAAGATGGTCTATCCTTCCCCCCGTAGCGCCATATAACCAAATATCACTTTTCAAATACTCTACCGGCGCCTGAAATCTGGTATAATCCAAGGCCAGCTCCAAATCTGTCTGATCTTTCTCTTTTGGATAACGGATAATTTTTGTTCCGCCTTGAATGCATTTTATTAAATTTGCAGGTGTTATTGAATCTAAATCCCCTATTAAGACATCAGGCAGCCGGCCGGAAAGCAGGGCCGAATTTCCTCCGCCGTCTGCACAGACAAGAAACCCCACATTGTCTAATTCTTTCTTACCCCATTCACTATCCCATGTACCGTTAACCAACACCGCAATCTTCAACTTTACCTGCTCCTCAAAACGTAGACAAATATATTCTTAATCTACATTAATTATATTCTTGCATCATTAAATATCTACCACTCCGGGAGATACAAGTGCACGTTCACCATCGCTGCGGAGCTGCTCACTCCACTACGCAGCTAAAGTGCCAAACCTCTGGGTTAGCCTGAATGTAAACCCGTGGCACTTCTTAACGCTGCTCCGTTTCGTTCGCTTACGCTCCTTCGCGAAATCGGTTCTCTTAGCACTTGGATCTCCCTACGTTTAATTTTCATCCTTCTGATGGTGTTGCGTAGCGGCGTGAGGGTCTACCTGGTATATATACTATTTGCCCTTATCCAGATTATTTATCAGCGCCGATAGTTCCAATAAAGCCCGGGAAGGATCCGTTTGGGAAAAAACAGCCGCCCCGGCTACCAGGATTTCCGCACCTGCTTTAACAACTGCCGGAACAGTTCCAATTTGAATCCCGCCATCAACTTCAATTTGACAGGAAAATTGCATCTGATCCAAATGCCGATGCAAAGTTTTAATTTTAGGCAAGACATTGGGGATAAACTTTTGCCCTCCAAAACCGGGATTAACAGTCATTAATAATACCATATCCAAATCTTCCAGAATATATTTCAGTCCGTCCAGGGGAGTTGCGGGATTGAGGGCCACGCCTGCGGTAATCCCCAAGGCTTTAATTTGTTGAATAACCCTATGGATATGCCGGGTTGCTTCCAGATGGACAGTAATATGATCTGCTCCGGCCGCGGCAAATTCTTCAATAAAACGTTCCGGTTCCTCAATCATCAGATGAACATCAAACTGCATCCCGGTATGCGGACGCAAAGATTTTACCAACGCCGGCCCCAAGGTAATATTGGGAACAAAATGACCATCCATAACATCTATATGGAGTATATCAGCACCTGCTTTTTCCACAGTCCTGATTTCTTCCCCAAGCCGGGAAAAATCAGCAGATAAAATAGAGGGCGCCACCCTGATCACATTAATATCTCCTCTCGTTAATAATTAATTCCTGTAAAAAAAGTAAATAATGTTCATATCTTTGCGCTAAAATCTCTTTAGTCCTGACAGCCTCCTTGACTGCGCAGTCGGGTTCCTTATTATGAAGACAACTGCTGAAACGGCAGCAGCCCTGATAAGACTCAAACTCAGGAAAATAACCCGCCAAATCTTCTTTTTTTATTTTCGGCAAATACAGCGAAGAAAAACCTGGAGTATCAGCAACCAAACCTCCGGCACAGACCATCAGCTCAACATGTCTGGTTGTATGACGGCCACGGAAAATTTTATTGCTGACCTTGCCTGTCTTGAGTTTGAAGTCAGGACAGAGGGCATTTAATAAACTCGATTTGCCTACTCCGGATTGCCCGGCAAGTACACTTATCTTTCCCGTTAAACAATCACTGACCTCCTCAATTCCTTGTCCATTAATATTGGAAACCCGATAAACTTCGTAACCGATTTTCTGATAATAAGCAAATAGATCTTCGCTCTTCTCTATGTCTTCACTTAGCAAATCAAGCTTGGTTACAACCAGTACAGGCTTAACGGCAGCCTCACTTACCTGAATAAGCAGCCGGTCCAGGAAATTGTAATCAGGATCCGGCGAAGTCCGGGCAAATACCAGCAAAGCCTGGTCGACATTAACTATCGGAGGGCGGATCAGAATATTACGTCTTGGTTCAACTTTTTCAATTGAAGCTTTACCTCCGGCTGCCGGCAGGATTTCAACCCGGTCACCGGGAAAAAAATCCTGAGCCTGAATACGAAAGCGACCGCGCAGGGAACACTCCCATACTCGGTCTTGAGCAAAGACATAATAAAAGCCGCTATAGCCCTTTAATATGATACCTTGGATCATTTCTACCTCTTTTCAATTAAGTAATTTTTCGCTCATATTCCACTTTGCCATCGACAACAATCTGTAAGGTAGACGGTGAATAATAGGGGATATCTTCAATCCCTGAAGTATCTCCAAAAATATAAGATTTCTGCCATACTTCCCTCCAGCCGCGATAATCATTAATTTTTATGGAAACATTATGCGCCTTTCCGTCATTGGGCACATTGCGTTTAAGCAATGTAAATATAATATCCTTTTCCAATATTTTCGCAGCCGGTCCCGGTCCCTCGGAGACGTAAATTTTCACTTCAGTACCCTGTTTGACAGAAGTACCGGGAAGGGGATCGGTTCTTATTACCACATCTTTGGGATAATCTTTGGAGCTTTCATTTTCCATTACCACAACCAGTTTATTTTGTTCCAACAGAGTCTTGGCTTCCGCAGACCCCTTGGCGACAACATTCGGCATATTAATGTTGACATACTCCGGGCCTTTGCTGATTATTAATTCTATATCTCCGTTTCTGGTCCATGAAGACAGAGGAGCAGGATCTTGCCCAACAACCGATCCTTTGGGGACAGTAGGACTGAACTCTTCCGTAGTGGTAATCTTTCCGGTAAATCCAAGCTGTTTGAGCAAAGCACGCGCATTTTCCTCAGTCATGTTATCTTTTGTCAGATCAGGGAATTCTAAAAATTCCTGTCCTTTACTTACAACAACCGAAACCAAACTGCCAACTTTTACCTTCGAATTGGGGTCAGGATCCTGAAGTATAATCAAGTCTTTATCGATACTATCGCTAAATTCATAGGTTGTTTTATCAGGGTCTAAATCCAACTTATTATTTTTAAGCATAACCGTAGCTACATCAATTTTAAGACCCGTCAGATCAGGTACGGTGGTCTCGGCAACCGTTATATATCTGTAAAACCGAACACCACCGACCAAGAGAAGAAGAAGGCAAATTAACCCGGCCCCAACCAGCAGCCGTTTTCGCTTGGACCAAGTTTTTATTCCTTTAAGCGCAGGGTTTAATCCTTGGGAAGCAGTTGCGGCGTTAACCTCCTGCGCCAGGGATTTATGGATTTGAGTAGCGTCATTATCAGGAGAATTCTGATCCGGCACCCGGTTGACTTTATCCCCGGCCTGAACTTTTTGCAGATCTTCAAGAAGCTCCCTCACACTGGCGTAACGGGTTTCAGGCGACTTGGAAATAGCCTTCATCACTACAACCTCTAACTCCGGTTCAATCCGGGGGTTCAGCTTGCCGGGAGGTACAGGCTGTTCCTGTAAATGCTTCAGGGCTATGGCTATGGGCGTCTCTCCGTCATAGGGGACTTTCCCGGTTAACATTTCATAAATAATTATGCCCAAAGAATAAATATCCGATTGTTCATTGCTCAAAATACCTTTAGCCTGCTCCGGGGACAAATAATGAACTGAGCCAACAATATCACCTGTATGGGTCACAGTTGCCGCAGAAACTGCCCGGGCTATCCCAAAATCAGTAACTTTAGCCCGGCCGTCTTCAGTTATCAGAATATTTTGGGGTTTGATATCCCTATGGATAATATTATGCTCGTGAGCGTGACTCAGAGCCTCCCCTAACTGTCTGGCCAAATTGAGGGTCTGTTCCGTAGTTAAGGGAGCAAATTCCCGGATAATCTCCTTGAGATTACGTCCTTCGATATATTCCATGACAATATATTCCAGATCGCCGTCTTTTCCCACATCATAAATAGAAACAATATTAGGATGAGACAAGCTGGCAGCAGACTGTGCTTCCCGGCGAAAACGCCGGATAAAATCGTCATCAGTTACAAATTGGTCCCTTAGTACTTTAATGGTAACAACCCTGTTAAGTAAAAGATCCTTAGCTTTATAAACAATGGCCATCCCACCGGCGCCGATTTTTTCAATAACCTCATAACGATCACCAAAAATTTTGCTCATTTGTTGTCTCCTACTTTCCGACTAAGAGCTTTGTCAATCAAATCCCGGGCAATAGGGGCAGCTACTCCCCCCCCAATACCACCATTCTCCACAAGAACGGCAACGGCAATTTGCGGGTCTTCTGCCGGGGCAAAAGCTATAAACCAGGCATGTGTTCCCATATTTGTGCCTGGTTCAGCCGTACCCGTCTTCGCCGCTACCTGCACATCCGCTAAAGCGCTTTGATATGCTGTCCCGGAATTAACAGCCGTAATCATGGCGCTTTTAATTTTTGCGGCTTCCTCAGATGATAAAGCAGTTAACCACGGCTTGTTTGGAAACACATATAAAAGGTTTTGTTCAGAGTCCAAAACTCTTTGCACAAGGTGAGGAGTCATGATAACCCCGTTATTCGCAATACCCGCAGCAATTAAAGCCATATGCATGGGACTTGTCAGAACCTGACCCTGACCAAAGGCACTAGCCGATAAAAAATTAGTATCCAATTGTTTTGGATTTGGCTCTTGATTAAGAATCGAACTTTTTGGGACAGGCAATTCAAAGGGAATTATTTGACCAAAACCAAAAGCCCTGGTCGCCGCCAAAAAATTTTGATCGCCGGCCTGCATGGCATAAGTAGCAAAATAAGTATTACAAGAGTCAGCCAAAGCAGTATTAAAATTAACCCAGCCATGAACCCTGTCATCATTGATTTCCTGCCCGTTAATTATGGTTGACCCGGTACACTCATAAAGATCAGTTGTATTCAAGCCTGAACGGATTATCGCCAGGGAAGTAACTACTTTCATTGTCGAACCCGGCGGAAATAAAGAAAAGGCATGATTGACAAGCGGGCTGTTAGGTCTGGCTACTATTTCCTGCCAATTATTATCAAGGTCTTCAGGGTTAAAACTTGGCTGACTGACTAACGCCAGGACCTCCCCGGTTTTAGGGTTAACAGCAACCGCAGAACCTGTTTTTCCTTTCAGCCCTTCATAAGCCGCTTGTTGTAAAGATCCGTCAATGGTAAGGACAACATCATCACCTTGCCGGGGAAGCGCCAGGGCTTGTTGAATTATTTGAATGGGAGACGCATTTTTCAATCCCAAAAGCCAGTCGGATAAACTCCCTTCCAATCCTGCCGAACCATGCATTAGCGTGGCATAACCAAGCAAGGGTTCCATCATCTCACCTTTAGGATAGACACGAAGCCTTTTCCCGGAATTAGTTGTTGTTTGTGCTAGTACTTCGCCATTACGGTCAAAAATTCCTCCCCTGAGCACCCGTTCTTCCATCCTGATTAAGCGACGGTTAGTAGGATTTTCCAGAAGAGAATCAGACTCGATAACCTGCCAGTAAACCAAACCCAGACTTAACAGGAAGAAACACAAGGCAAAACCCACAGCCACTTGACGTAACCCGCGGTTCATGCAGCATACTCCCTTCCTCTTTTTTTCCGTTGAGCGCTTTCCTCGGCCGACTGGGAAATATTAGCCAACAAACCAAGCAGTAAAAAATGTACCGAAAGCGAGCTTCCCCCATAACTGACCCAAGGCAGCGGTATCCCGGTTAAAGGCAAAAGTTTGGTTACTCCGGCAAGAATAATCATTGTTTCCGTTCCCAGCAAAATCCCAATTCCGGCAGCAATAATCTGGCCGAACCTGTCCGGGGCTTTAAAACTTATTACAAAGGCCCGCATAACTAAAATCAGGAAAAAGCAGAGCAAAGCCATTGCTCCTGTGAAACCCAGTTCTTCGGCAATAACCGAGAAAATAAAATCTGTACTCGCAGTGGGGACCTGGGCAGCTCCGATCCCATTACCAAATCCGGTACCGAAAATTTTCCCTCCCCCAATCGCAAACAAAGACTGGGCAATTTGATAGCCGCCGCCGGTAGGGTCTTGCCAGGGATCCAACCATACCTTTACTCTTAAACGTACATGATCAAAAAGAAAATATCCCGCAACAAAGGTAATGATTAACAGCGGTAGCGACAAACCCAGATAAAGGGACCTTTCAGTTACTACATACAGTAATAAAATAAACAATGAACAGAACACTAAAGCGGTCCCCAGGCTTTTCTGAGCTGCCAAAAGGCCAAGTATGAAAACTGCCATCAGCACAAAAGGTCCTAATGTATGCCAGTCAGGCAAAGAAAATCTGCCGAATTGTCTTGTACCTACCCGTAAAATTTCCTGATGTTCCCCCAAGTAGGAGGCCAGGAATAATAATAAAGCCAGCTTCACAAACTCCTCTGGTTCAACAGTGAATCCTCCGATGCCAAACCAACTGGTAGCCCCTCCGCGGGTTACTCCGAACAAAAACGTTACCAACAGCAGAACTACTGCCAGCAGACCCCATAAATAGCGAAAAGATCCCAGCAGCCGATAATTACGCAGGCCAAAAAGCACTCCATAGAAAACAATAAGTCCCAGGTTTGCCCACCAAAACTGACGTAAAGCTAAATCCGGATCAATTCTTACAAGAAAAACCAGTCCTATGGCAAGGATAACCTCGACAACCGCTATTAAATAGGGATCACCCTGATAATGGAACAATTGCTCCAATAAACAGCCGATAAGCAAAATCGCTGAAAAAATAAGGGCCTGCCAAAGAAGCTGCTTGTCTGTTTTTCCGTCAGCTTTCATTAAAAGAAGTCCTGTCCATAAGATAGGAATAATCAGAACCCGTGTCAGCAAACGACTTATCATCACATTACTCCATTATACAGCATAAAGCTGTAAAATTATCTGGGGCCCCCCGTTCCAGGACAAGTACCTTTAACCTTTCAAAACGGTCTTCCCAGGATTCCGGCCGCCTGAATTTTTCGGCAAGTTCTTCATCACTTACGAGGTTGGAAAGCCCATCAGTACAAAGCAGAAAAACATCACCAGGCCGTAAATCACATGTCCGGTAATCTATCTCAATATTCCTGGAAGTCCCCAAAGCCCTCATCAAGACATGCTTTTGAGGGTGTTTTTCTGCTTCCTCAACAGTAATCTGGCCCATACGCACTAATTCTTCCGCCAGGGAATGGTCATCCGTTAACCTGAGCAATCCTCCATCCCGCCATAGATAAGCCCTGCTGTCGCCAATATGAGCGACAAAGCCCCGGGTCTGTCTCAGCACCAGCATAGTCAGGGTTGTTCCCATACCCTGGTTTTCCGGATACAGTACCGCTGTTTCGTAAATTACATTATTCGCCTGGGCAATGGCTTCTTTTAACCAGGGTTCCAGCTTATCATTGGCAATTTCCTGGAGTTCAACGGCTAGTTTTTCTATTTCTCTGATGGCAGTAGCGGAGGCAATCTCACCGGCTTTGTGGCCCCCCATACCATCAGCTACAGCAAACAATCCGCATCCTGACAGGACGAGAAAAGCATCCTCATTGTTTTTGCGTACTTGTCCGGTTTCACTGAAACTAAGAACTCTCATTTTCCCACCTCGAGTATTGAAAGGTAATACTTCCGATTTTTATATAGTCGCCTGCTACAAGCTGGACGGGAGAATGGATCCGTTCCCCGTTCACCCAAGTCCCGTTGGTACTTCCCCGATCTTCAAGCATGGTTACTCCTTTAGACTGCTTAAATAAGGCGTGTTCTATCGAAGCAAAATGATCCGGCAATACAATATCATTATTTTTGCCGCGACCAATCCGCAGTCCTTTGCCGTCAATCCGGAAAACCCGTCCCCTGGGCAACAGGTCTGCTCCTGTGAGAACTTCCAGGCGGCCATACTCCTGACCTGGCCGGACCATTATCCCCCTGCTTCTTAAATCAGCCAAAAGGGCTGTTAATAAACGAAAAAGCAAGAGATAAATCAAGCCTAAAAATATAAATCTCCCAATAACCAAAAGGATCTGCATAAGTACCCCCTACACCCGTTTAAGCGCCAGAATACTTTGTCCGATTTGGATCCGGTCACCCGGCAGAACCAATTGCCGGGAAATCCTTTGACCATTAACAAGCGTTCCATTGGTACTTCCCAGGTCATCGATCAGCCAGCCTTCTTTACTTTGGGTCATTTTAATATGCCGGCGGGATACTTCAGGATCATTAATTACCAGTCCGCACTGGGCATGGCGTCCAATATAAAGGCTCTCTTCATCAAGAAGAATCATTTTCCCCATATCCGGTCCTTGAATAATTTCGAGAATACATTGTAAATTCCTGCTAGGCAAACTATCTTCCGCTGAGTTTGTCATGACCTGGTCCTGGAAAATAGTTGTGTGGTCACGCCATAATTCTTTTTCCGGAAGATTATCTTCCTGGGGATCATCCTCCATCTCTCCCCAGTCAACATTTATTGAATCATCAAAATCAACTTCAATTAACATTTCGTGCTGTTTAACTGTTTCATCGGCATGCAGTTCAATCAGCGGTTTGCTTAAGAAAGTGTAGCCATTACGCTCTCCCTCCACATATAAATGCTTGGATAATTCTATCAAAAACGTCTCGCCAAAACTTGCCAAAGGACCCCAGTCTTTGGGATGAAGGTACACCCTGTAAATATTAGGTACATAAACCTGGGAAATACTAACCTGTTTATGACGTAACATCTCTTTCACAAGTTCTTTAGCAATTTCCACCGGCTGAAGACGGGTTACTTTTCTTTTAAACGGTCCCGTAAAAAGAAGTTCGGCAACCTCTTCAAAGCGAGCTAAAAGACTCATTCTTATCCACCTTCCATTGACCACGAAGCTGACCACAGGCCGCATTGATATCCGTGCCCCGTTCCTCCCGAATGGAAACAGACAGAGCGTAACTTTCCAAAATCCCGGCAAACTGAAATATTTTTTCTGTTTTTGGCCTGGCCATTTTCGTCCCGGCTACCGGATTTACCGGTATAAGATTTATATGCGCTAAATAACCATGTAATAGCTTTCCCAGGGCTTCAGCGCTTTCCCGGCTGTCATTTCCGTCTGCTAAAGCTACCTCAAAGGTAATGCGCCTGTTCGTTAATTTAATGTATTCGCTGCAGGCATCCATTAGTTCTCTTAAAGGATAGCGACGATTAATGGGCACCAAAATATCCCTCACACTATCCAGGGCAGAATGAAGGGAAACCGCCAAGCCTACTTGAGGATTATCCCGCCCTAATTGTCTGATTTTGGGCGCTACCCCGCTTGTCGAAATTGTCATCCGGCGCATGCCGATATTCCGGCCTGTCTCCTGATTCAGGATTTCCAGGCTTTTAAGCACCGCTTCATAATTAAATAAAGGCTCTCCCATACCCATAAAAACAACATTGGTAACTCTCAGCAAAGGATCTTCCCGGGCAAGCAAGCGGCTGATTTCCAAAACCTGACCAACTATCTCTCCCACACTTAAATTCCTGCGGAAACCTCCCAAGCCGGTGGCGCAAAAAACACAGCCGACCGCACAGCCAACCTGGGTAGAAACACAAACTGTAAGCCGGTCACGGGCAAAGTCCCGTTCATAATTCATCAGAACGCATTCTACACTTTCGCCGTCCCCTAAACCAAACAAGTATTTACGTGTCCCATCCTGGGCATGCTGCTCATTTAATAATTCCAAAGGAGACAATTGCAGCCGCGTCTGCAATTGTTGGCGTTCAGACTCCGGAATATTATGCATTTCCTCCCAAGCCCGGACAGCAGTTTGCTGTACCCAGCGAAACAGTTGTTGGGAGCGGAAACGTTTCAGGCCAAGTTCCTGACATACTTCAGCAAGCTCTTGCTCCAGGCGCCCGCGCAATTCCAATCTTTCCATTAGTATTCACCCAATTCATTCCAGCTAAACTTTCCGGCAACGGAATTTTGCCAGAAAAAACCCATCAGATCCGTGCCTTTGGGTAAGCAGTTGCAGCATCCCTTTCCGGGCAGGCTTAATATCCTGTTCTTCAAGCTGCATGAAAGGTATAGTCTCCGCAATATTTAAGACTTCAAACTCCGGGTGATTAAGCCTAAAAGTTTTAGCCACCTCAAAGTTTTCCTCCGGTTCAATCGTACAAGTCGAGTATAATAATTCGCCGCCCACCGCCACACACTTTGCCGCCTGCTCCAGAATCTGAAGCTGAAGTTTTGCCAGGGCCTGAATATCAGTCTCCTTCTTCTGCCAACGCAAATCCGCTTTTCGCCTGATGATTCCTAAACCCGAACAAGGCGCGTCCACTAATACCTTCTGCCTTGACCGGGGTTTTACTCCGGACAATTCACGGGCATCTCCCAAAACCGGGCGGATAATTCCTATACCCAAACGTTCAGCCAGTTGCCTTACCAACTCCAGCTTGTGGGGATAGATATCAAAAGCCAGGATTTCACCCCTGTTACCCATTAACTGGGCGATATGCGTCGCCTTGCCCCCCGGCGCACTGCAGGCATCCAGAACAGTTTGCCCTGGAACCGGCTGCAGGACATGGGCAGCCAGCTGCGAGCTCTCGTCCTGAACCGTAAAATAGCCGGCCTGATAACTCTCCAGCCGTTCCAGGGCCCCGAATTCCTGAATCAGCAAACTTTCTGGCGCCCTGGCCCCCAGCTCCGCTTTCACTCCTTCAGCCTGGAGGATTCTGCACAGTTCTTCCCGGGAAATCTTCAGGGTATTGGTACGAATCCAGGTTGGGGACGGCTCATTGTTTAAACGGCAAAGTTTTTCCGTTTCGCTGAAGCCCCAGCGCTTCCACCAGCGCCTCACCATCCACTCAGGATGGGAATAACGTACAGTCAGATAGCGGACAGGCTGCTTTTCTTTATCCGGCCAAGGCAGGTCCCAGCCCCGAAGCATTACCTGGCGTAAAACACCGTTCACCAATCCCGCGAATTTAAAATCCTCTTTTTTGGTCAGTTCCACCCCTTCATTTATCGCCACAGCAGCCGGGATCCTGTCAAGGCAGAGAATCTGGTAGGCCGTGACCCTTAAAATCTCCCGCACCGGGACCGGCAAAGCTGATAACGGCTTCCGCAAATGCAAGCGCAGGGCAAAATCCAGGGTTTCCCGGTTTTTAAGCACACCGTTGACCAGTATTGTAATTAATTGGCGGTCCCGGGGGTCCCCGGTATGCTGTAAAGAATTTTGCAGGACAAGATTGGCATAGGATCCTTGCCGGTAAACGCGCAGCAAGATCTGCGCCGCCTGCCAGCGGGCATTTTCCTTAGTCATCACTTCTCCCTTGAGCAATAAGAATAAACCGAGCCAATTCCAGGACAGCAGCTAAAGCGGCGGCGACATAAGTCAGGGCTGCGGCATTCAGCATTGAACGGGCGCCGTGGGCCTCATCTTTGTCCAACATTCCTCTGTCCAGCAAAAGCGTCATTGCCCTGCTGCTGGCATTAAACTCAACCGGCAAGGTTATCAGCTGAAAGAGTACGGCAAAGGAAAAAGCTATAATTCCCAGCTGCAGCAAGAAATTAAAAGCCGGCAGAAAGAATCCCACAAGAATCAAAATCGGCCCCAAACCGCTGCCGAAACTGGCTACCGGCACAAAGGTAGAACGCAATTGCAGGGGAAAATAGCCCCCGGCATGCTGTAAGGCATGTCCGGTCTCATGGGCGGCAACGGCAACCGCCGCCAGGGAAGTTCCGGAATATATATCCTCACTCAAACGCACAACCCTTGTTCTCGGATCATAATGATCAGATAACCTGCCCCGTACAGGTTCGATCCGGACATCATAGAGCCCTTGGCTTTGCAGGATCATCCGGGCAATATGGGCCCCGTTCAGGCCCTTACGGGAAGGGACCCGGGAATAGCGCCGGAAGGCCGCAGAAATCTTGATCTGGGAATATATCGATAACAGGATTGCCGGGATCAACAGAATCATTGTTCGGTCCCAGCCAAAACCAAAGTACATAATTTCTCCCTCCCCTATGTTCGCTCAGGCGCCGAGGATTTCCCCAATTTGTCCATGTCTTCCCAAGAAGAAGTCACGGGCCGGCATTATGCGCTTACCTGCCGGCTGGACTTGTTTCAGCAGGATTTCCCCTTTGCCCGTTCCGACAATAATTCCCTCTTCAACTATTTGCAGGACTTTGCCAAACTCCCGGACAGAACTTTCCGGCAAATCTTCCGGACTTATCTTGTCCCCGGCTAAAGATTGGGATCCGAGCGAGCTTTGCCAAACCTTTAAATTTTCGCCTTTATACATTGTAACAGCACCAGGCCAAGGATTTAAACCCCGGATCTGGTTATGAAGCGCAGCAGCGTTACGTGACCAGTCAAGCCATTCATGCTCCCTTTTCAAAAGCGGGGCATAACTGCTTTCCCCTGCTTGCGCAACAGCTTTCAACTCGCCCCGGCCCCAGGCTTCAAGAGTTTGGATAAGCAGTTCTCCTCCTATTTCAGCCAGGGCGTCATGCACTTCCCCGGTTGTCGCATCCCGGGAAATCGGATAAGTTTTCTTGAGCAAAATATCACCGGTATCCAGACCCTCATCCATAAGCATTGTTGTCACACCGGTTTGAGTTTCCCCGTTTATTATTGCCCAATGAATAGGGGCCGCCCCCCGATAGGCCGGAAGTAAAGAAGCATGGACATTCAGGCAGCCCTTCTCCGGGATCCGTAAGATCTCGCCGGGAAGCTTCTTCCCATAGGCAACAACTACTATCAGATCCGGCTGTAAGCTTTTTAATAACCCGATAATTTCCGGTGTGTTTATCTTCTCAGGCTGCCGGACAGTCAAGCCAAGTTCTTGGGCCGCAACTTTAACAGGACTTTGTTTTGGCTGCTTTCCCCGGCCGGCAGGCCGGTCCGGCTGAGTAAATACCGCCGGAATCTCATATCCTTCATCAAACAGTTTTTTTAATGAAGGAACTGAAAAATCCGGAGTTCCCATAAAAACAATCCGCATTTTTCCCCCTCCTAACAGCTTTTTTCCTTTTACCCGCTTGATTTATTCAGAAAGATCATTGGGCACGGGTTTTACTGGCAATGTCCACAAATAAAACCCCGTCCAAATGGTCAATTTCATGCTGCAAAGCACGCGCCAATAATCCTTCACCTTCAATATCCAGCATTTCTCCCTGCCGGTTCAAAGCCTGGACCCTAACCTTGGTAGCCCTGGCAACTTCCCCGGTAGTTCCCGGGATACTCAGACATCCTTCAGAAGCTACCTTGTTACCATGTTTTTCTAAAATTACGGGATTAATTAATTCCAACAGACCATCCCCGATATCAATCACCACCACCCGTTTAGAAACGCCTATTTGAGGCGCCGCCAAGCCCAGGCCTTCTGCGGCATACAAAGTATCCGCCAGATTATTTAATAATTTCTCAATCGTAGGTGAGATTTGTTTTACTTCACTGGCCTTTTCCCTTAAGACAGGGGAACCTATTTTAACTATTTGATACACTGCCATTTTCTTTTTCTTCCTCTCATAGACCTGATTATTAGCTTATCCCTTAATTATAGATTATTTTGTTATTACAATTATTTTAACATTATATTTTCAATTGGACAGCGGATCAACCTCTATATTAAGACTGATCCCGTTACTGGCTGGAGAATCAGAGAATTGTTTGACCCCTGAGTGGAGAAGCGCTCTTAAAATATCCAATCTTTTTGCTTTGACCGCTACTTGCCAGCGAAATTGATTTTTTAATCTGAGAAATATGGCGGGTGCAGGGCCCATGATATCGATTCCAGTATTCCCATATTCTGGGCTTGTCATTCTTTGCCGGAGGAACGCCGCTAACTCATGCGCCGCTTTAATCACCCTTTCCTCAACTTCATGTAACAGTAATACCCTGATTACATGGGTAAAAGGAGGGTAATTTAATTTTTGCCGGTAATGAATCTCTTCCCAGAAAAATCCGGGATAATCATGGGCCGCCGCCCTGGCAATCGCCCAATCTGTCGGAGAATAAGTTTGAATAACAACTTCACCCGCTTTGTTACTGCGGCCCGCCCGGCCGGATACCTGGGCCAATAACTGAAATGTCCTTTCCCGGGCCCGGAAATCAGGCATATTTAAAGCCTGATCAGCAGCTATGACCCCTACCAATGTCACATTGGGAAAATCCAGGCCTTTGGCCATCATCTGGGTTCCTACCAGGACCTGGGCTTCCTGCCTTTTAAAACTTTCCAGGATCATACGATGGGCTTCCTGAGAGCGGGTAGTATCCCAGTCGAGTCGGATTATCCTGATATCCGGAAGCAGGCTTTGCAGGTCTTCTTCCACACGTTGGGTCCCCTGACCGAAAAAACGGATATAACGGCTGCCGCACTGGGGACAGCGATGCGGTGGTTCCTCTTCATGATTACAATAATGACAGCACATTTTATTGCCGACACTATGAAAGGTTAAGGAAACATCACAATTGGGACAGCGTGTGCTGTAACCGCACTCCCGGCAAACAACAAAAGTAGAATACCCGCGGCGGTTGAGAAAAAGCATGCTCTGTTCACCTTTTAATACCCTCTCCTTTAGTTTAGCTTGTAAACTAAAAGAGAATATACTTCTGTTGCCTTGCATTAACTCCTGCCGCATATCGATGATTTCCACCGCAGGCAGGCTACTGCCGGCAACCCGCTTCTTTATAGTAATCAGCTTTACTTTACCGGTTTGAGCTGCCGCATAGGCCTCCAGGGAGGGAGTGGCACTGGCCAGCAAAACAACACCATTGCGCTGTTCCATCCGTTTTCTGGCGACATCCCGGGTATGATATTTAGGATTTTCGCTTTGTTTATAAGCATTGTCATGCTCCTCATCCAGGATAATCAGCTTTAAATTCGCTAAAGGAGCAAAGACCGCCGAACGGGCCCCGATGACAAGACGTTTTTTCCCGGCAATAATATCTTCCCAAACCCTGGCCTTTTCAGAGGCTTTTAAGCCGGAATGCAGGACGGCGACCCGGGAATCAAACTGGGCCTGAAAATAATCCGCAATTTGAGGAGTAAGCGAAATCTCCGGTACCAGCAGGATTACATCCCCGCCGTCGGCCAGCAATTTGTTGATTACCCGTAAATATACCTCTGTTTTTCCGCTTCCTGTAACCCCATGCAGCAATAGGGTCTTTGAAGTTTTTTGTTCAGAAGCATCTTGCAGGGCGGCAACTATTCCGGCAACCGCAGACTCCTGTTCCGGGGTTAATTGCCTGGTCAATACCTGACGGCCTTCCGGCTCTATATCTGATTCTATATTGAATCCGGCGGCAAAGGCCTCCACTGCCGCCGGGGCGCCGGACTTTGAAACCTCCGCCGGATTCCAGTGGGAGGCAAAACGGAATTCCCTTTTCAACCAGCCCTGCTTTTCCAGTTGTTCCAGAACAGATTTTGACAATTGGGCCCGCTTTAAGTAAATTGCCAGAGGTAAAGCCTTTCGCCGGGAACGTTGCAGCACCGCCAGGGCTTTAAATGTTTCCTGGTCCAACAACTTAAGGGTTTTAAAATCTTCATCCGAAGATGTAAACAAGGGAACAACCCACTCTTCAACTTTTCCTTTTAACAACGGCCAGACAGTATGCAAACTTTGCGCCAGCGGACAAATTGTGGTCTCAGCCAGCCAGCGGGCCAATAAAATTAAATCTTCCGGAACAGTTATTTCTTTCCCTATGGTCTTAATGATTGAGCGTAATTTTTCAGCAGTCAATTCCGGCGGAAGCTCATCAGTAATATTTATTATTAAGCCCTGGACCAAGCGGTACTGCAAGGGTATAAGAACTCTCATCCCAACCCTGCAATTTATGCCTGCCGGTAATAAATAATGATAACTTTGATCCAGACGCCGGTTTGTTACATCCACAAGAACCTCAGCATATAACACGATGACGCCTCCCACCTGTTATTCATAAATATATGTATTATAATATTATAAGGCCCTCTCCGGTTTTACGCAAAAGAAAGGTCTGATAAATGATTGGGGATTTGGGTACTTAATTATACGTTTTCGCAGCATAACCTTGACATTATTAATAACCACCGCCGTGAAAAGCACAGTTAGGAAGTGATGAAGCATTAATGAAGATTATTTGTTTTTTCAAAGGAAAAATAAATAAATCCCTTTTTCAAACTGTTGCTAATGAAAGGGAAGACTTACGGCAAGAGATAATTTTAAAAATTGCAGAAGAAGTAAAAAAGTATGACCTCAATTCCATTCCAGGGTACTGGGAACTCCAGGATATGACCCACACCGGGCGCATTGAAAAAAGATGACTCTTTTAACAGAAGTCATCTTTTTTATTATTTTGAAACTTTAGAGGATAGTATTCGATCAACCTCTTTTACATAATCGGCAGGTGATCTCCAGGCTCCGTAAAAAAACACTTCTTCTTTTTTCCCTTGAGCATCTCCTGCGATCGGTATGCGGGTTGTAAGACCTTCACCGTGATAATATGAACCACCAGTTAAAAATAAGTAATAGTTACATTTACGGCTAGGATAAAATCTCCGTCATGGTCGTATTGATCTTCAAAACCATGAATAGCAAAGTTAAGGATCAGGTGTTTGTTTCCGGTACCAATTTGATAATATTCCAAAGGCCGATTCTGTCCACTATAGGCGTATACGTCCTTGGTTACATTTGGATAGGTGAAATCGGGAATGACAACTTCATAAGGCTCCAAATCACCAGGAAGAACGTAACCGCGTTTGGTATTGCCTAATCCGGTAAATTGTATAAAGGAATAACCTTGTACGTTTGCCCGTATTCTTGTCACAGGTTCATATTGACTTATACCTCCGACCCTGTCATATTGATCGCTGGGACCAGCATAGACGGATATATCTGTCGTCTCGGCCTGACAAAAATCTTGGCCAACACTCGGAATGGTTCCAACGTTTTGCATATTTTTGAAAATATAATTATCAGTATTCGTATAGCCCCGTTTCCTCGCGGATGAGGTGTTATATTCTATATAACATTTTTGGGTGCTGTCATTTTTCTCTAAGATAACAACATATTCTCCTGCACCAACTGCTCCGTATTGACCTGATAGGGCATCGGTATAATGGACATTTTTTACCGTTCCGTTAACAATAGCCAGCCCGCCCAAACTATAATTATTCAAGTAACTGTCGGTAATAAATCCGCGTTTGGGGCCTGCTGCAGTTGTATACTCGATCTGGTAGAATGAATTTTCTGAACCTGAAAATACAGTAACCCCTTCATTAGCAGCAACGCTGCCGATTGAAGCATAGCTTGTGCATGGACCAGCATATATGGGTGTCGCAGCGGTTGTTATATCTACCCAGCCGGTGTATTCTATGAATTAAGAGCGTTAAATGAAAGTATATGGTAACTTTCATTTAACGCTCTTCTTAAATATTGAATCAATATTACTTGCCCGTACCAGTTAATTTATTTGTAGTTGGCGTTATACCCAAGATCGGAATATTTGTTTTATTTCCGTTTTCATCTTCATATATAACC
>DATMXV010000302.1:0-34133 GCA_035561335.1 Desulfitobacteriaceae bacterium | reverse complement strand
CAATATATAATTCGACATAACAAAAACATTCATTGACGTAAGATTTATATTCATATTTAGGTATCGATTTTTTTGTTATAGTTCTTGTCATTTTGGGTTGCAGTACGGTTGCAGTAAAACGACTACTTAACAGAGAAAATTATTAACAAAAAACACCGCAAACCCTTGCGGTGTCTCGTTTTTTCATGGAGCCGATGGTCGGAATCGAACCGACGACCTGCTCATTACGAGTGAGCTGCTCTGCCTCTGAGCCACATCGGCTTTTTATAAACGAATGTATTGTACTGTATTTTAAAACTTAAGTCAACATCAATATTCCATTAAATACCATAAATTGCCTTTGTTGTAGTAATAGAATTGTTGGCGGTAAACTTACTGACATGATTTTAGATCCCTGACATATATTTGCTGTAGATGGTAAAGGTGGTCTGAGTTCTCTGTTGGCCTGACACTGAATTTTCTTCAGGCCGATTGGAGAAGTAAGGAGGGACTTAGTCATGGCGATTCAGGATATTATTAATGAAGTGATGGATTTTTTTAATAATTTTCTGAAAAAAGAGGCCCATCCTATTGGGATGGAAAAACGGGAACCCGGCTGGCTGGTTTTAGTAGAGTCAATCGAAGAATCGGAATATATGAAACGTTTGGCTTTGGAGGACACTATCGGACTTTATGAAGTGGAAATCAATGATGACATTGAGATTATCAGCTACAGGAGAACAGCCTTGCGTAAACGGAGTGAAATTTATCAGAACTGGTGGCAGCATGATCCCAACCTTTCTTCACAGGCTCAAATTTTACCGACTCTGGACGGAACGGAAGAACATAAAATATTTGCCGATAGTTCGCAGCAGCAAGCAATCAATATTACAGATGACCCGAACCCAAAAGAGGACTCGGAATTAAAGACTGAAGCAACCAAATTTGAAAAGCAGGTCCGGGCAAGTTATGAACGGAAAAACCCTGAGTCAGTTGTAATTGACGCCGTACCGGTTACCGGTAGTCCCCAAAGCGGCAGCAAAGTAAATTTGAATAGAAGTTCTTGGGATTATTGGGCGGCTGAAAAGTCAGGCAGTGATCTGAGCGACGGAAAAACTTCAAGTTTAGGAAAGCCCTCTGTCGGAAAGAGTATAGAGAAATTACCCAAAAAATAAATAGAATTAATTAAAATAAATAAAGAATCCGGACACCTTGAACAGAAGGTGTCTTTTTTAATACTACCCTGCTGAATCAGATACAAGTTCCTGGAGCGAAATGTACCTTAAATATCTTCTGCGCATATTCTGAAGAAGAGTAAAGTTTTAGTTCAATACATGATTGTTAAGGTGGGAAAACCATGTACATTGTTTTGTCATTATTGGGAATAATGCTTTTTGTCTGCATTTTGATCTTAACAATCTATGCAAAAGAGTATAATCAGATAGATCAACAATATGGAAAACCTTATAAGGCCCGGTTAGTGAAATTGACAGGGACTCATCCTCAGTTAAGAAGTGGAATCTATTCTCTGGCCTTTCATCCAAAAGGAGTTATATCTATTAATCAAAAAGTCATTGCCTATTCAGAAATCCAGTCTTTGGAGATTGTTGAACAAGTGGAAAAGGGAGAACATAACTGGAACTATTTAGTCTTGTCCGTAAAGGATGAATATGGGGAAAACCAATTATTCATATCTTCAAAAACAGAATTTATGGAAATTGCCAACGAATTGCAGCGTGCCTGGTTAAAGAGTCAGATTTACCGGTTAGATTGACTTTTCTGTTAAGATTATAGTATATTATAAAAAATACTTGTATGATTGTCACCCTGGAACAGGGTGGAGTACTATCTCTTGAAAATTTGCTTTGATATTTGAAGCAGTTTTAGAAGTACGCTCTTTAAAACTGCTTTTTAATTTATTTTAATTTATAGATTTCAGCAAGGGGAGAACATAGTGACAGAGAAAACATTACCTTTTACCAAGGAACAGATAGAAATAATTATCGAGGAGTACGGTTCGCCGTTTCATATTTATGATGAAGCGGCTATTCGGGAAAATGCCCGTAAGTTAATAGAAGCTTTCAGTTGGGCCCCTGAGTTCAAAGAATACTTTGCAGTCAAAGCAACGCCTAACCCCTATATTCTCAAGATTTTACGGGAAGAAGGATTCGGGGCGGATTGCAGTTCACTGGCTGAACTTATCCTGGCTGAAAAGGCCGGGATTACAGGCGGGGAGATTATGTTTTCCTCAAATGATACCCCGGCATATGAATACAAAAAGGCTAAAGAATTAGGCGCAATCATTAATCTTGACGATATCTCACATATTGATTATTTGGAAAAATATGTTGGTATCCCGAAATTAATATCATTTCGTTATAATCCCGGCCGTCTGCGTGATGGGGGAAATGCCATTATCGGTAAACCGCACGATGCCAAGTACGGGTTAACAAAAGAGCAGCTTTTTGAGGCCTATAAAATAATCAGGGAAAAAGGCAGCGAACATTTTGGGATTCACACAATGATCATCTCCAATGAACTTGATCCGATATATTTTATTGAGACTGCCAGCATGATGTTTAAACTGGTAGTTGAGATATATCAGAAGTTAGGGATTAAAATTGAGTTCGTCAATCTGGGCGGCGGTATTGGAATCCCTTACCGGCCGGAGCAGGAACCGGTTAACCTGAAAACCCTCAGCGCCGGGATTAAGGATGCTTATAATAAAATAATTGTGGCTAATGGCTTGGCCCCTTTGAAGATTGCTATAGAAAGCGGCCGGATGATTCTGGGTCCTTATGGTTATCTGGTAACTACCGTTTTGCATAAAAAAGAAATATACAAAAATTATGTTGGTTTGGACGCCTGTATGGCGAACCTGATGCGTCCCGCTTTGTATGAAGCCTACCATCACATTACTGTTATGGGTAAGGAGAACTGGCCGTGTGAATATCTTTATGATGTAACCGGGGGTTTATGTGAAAATAATGATAAATTTGCGGTTGACCGGGCCTTGCCGCGGGTTGATATCGGTGATCTTCTCATTATTCATGATGCCGGAGCCCATGGACATGCTATGGGGTTTAACTATAATGGGAAATTACGCTCCGGAGAATTGCTGCTCAGGCCGGATGGAAGCGTTAAACTGATCCGGCGGGCAGAAACGCTGGAAGACCTTTTTGCAACTTTGGATTTTTCGGGCCTGGAAGATTAGAAAAAATCAGATTTATTATATGCTCAAAATGATATCCTGTTAATCTTTTGGATTAGCAGGATTTTTGTTTTGTCGTTTTTGTTGTTATCGAGGATCTTAAAATTTCAAGGTGAAACTGGCTTTTTCCGGTTTTGTTCCATAAGGAACAGCTTCCCCAGATCAGACATAGAATGTAGGAAATATAAGAAATAAAGGTAATTCAAGGGAGGAAGCCTAATGGACGGACTGGCCCTGTTATTTTTTCTTTCCGTGGTTGTTGAAAAGCTGCTTCAACTGTTTAAAGACCTGGTAAATGTTACCCCATTTTTACCGGATAAATTCAAACCGTTGACTTTACAGTTAATGAGCTTGGCTTTCGGCTTAATATTAGCTTATTCTGTAGGTTTAAATGCTTTTGATTTAATGAACATTAAGTCTGTTCATCCTGATATGGGAGTTATCCTGGCCGGCCTGGTAATTGGCAAGGGGGCAAACTTTGCGCATGATTTCTTCAGTTTTTTTGAAAAACCGAAAAAGGCAACAAAACAAGTCAAAAGAAAAAAAGAAAACTCTCCGGAAATTTAACAGGCTGTTTATATCAGGTAACAGGAAGTGGACATGCGGAATAGGATAGTATAGATACTCTGAGTTTATTCATTAAGGAAGTGAATATCAATGAGAGATAACTATTCTGATAATTTAATGGAACGGATTATTCGCCTGGAAGAAAGTTCAGAGCAATTCAAAGATGATATAGGAACCCTGACAAAAGATATTAAAGAAGTAAAAAGTGATCTGTGTTTGTGGTTTAAACGAGTAGATGCTGCAGTTCTGGAATTGAAGATTGCCCAGACAAAAATGTCGGAACAGATCTTAAGCGGAAGGGATTTGGAAAAGGAAATTAAAAATGAACTTTATGAAGCAAAGAAGTCAATGGGGAGAGTTTTTATTGCCTTAATAACCACAGGCTTATCAATAATTGTCCTTATCCTCAAAGGACTGTTGAGCTGATTAGCGGAGGAAGGAAACAATGCCTAAAATCTGCCTGGATGCAGGCCATAATAATTCCGGCATTGATACCGGGGCACAGGGTAACGGACTTAGGGAAGAACTCCTTACCTTGGATATCTGCCGGCGCTTAAAGTTTTTACTGCAGTTTAACGGCTTTGAAATTGTAATGACCCGGGAAGATGATGTTGTCAGCGGCCCGCATGGGACAGTTAATGAATCACTGCAAACCAGGTGCCTCATTGCAAATTCTGCCCAAGTTAATCTTTTTATTTCTGTCCATATTAACAGCGGTGGCGGAAGCGGAGCAGAAATTTACATTGTCGGCAGAGGCGCTCAGGCGGAAAGAGCAGCAAATAAGGTTTTGCCTTATTTGGTTTCAGCCGGCGGATGGGCTGATCGAGGGGTCAAGGTAGCTAATTTATATGTTCTTAAGAATACCAATATGCCGGCAATACTGACGGAGAATGGTTTTATCGATTCTTTTTCAGATGCTGCCAAACTTGCAGACGCCGGCTTCCGTCAGGCTTTAGCTGCAGCTCATGCCAAGGGTATTTGTGACTATTTTGGAGTGCAATATAAGGATGGAGGAGACAACGTGCCCAATCATGTAATTGTATTTTGGACGGCAAAGGATTATTCGGCCGCTGGAATGATCTCAGAGAGATTGGATAATTGTTTGATGACTTGCCGTAATGCCAAACCGGACTTGAATCCGGACGCCAAAGCGGCAAAACATTTGATTGTGGTAGGAGGACCGGAGGTAACGGACCACCCGAATGTAACTAATCTCTGTGGGATTACGGGTCCGGATACAGCGATTCTGGCGGCAAATTATGCTAAGTCACTTTAATAGGGTTTTTTTAGAAGTATATCCTTTATCCTAGACCAATAAGTCTTCAAGATATTTACCCGGTTTTCTCATTCTGATTTCTTGCAACTGTCTCATGAAATGTTACGTGTTTTTATTTATTATTCCAGGAGTCGGGAATCAGAGTATTTTGGGTTGGCGTTTTAAGCGTTTTTCTTATTCTGTCTACTGACTCCTGACTACTGTACAAGCGTCTGATAAGCAGCCAGGGTCAGGGCAGAGACCCTGGACCAGGGATAATGTTCCCGTATATGTTCTGTTAGCGGAAGCGGCGTCATTTCTAAAGCTTTTTCCAATCCTGAACGTAAGCTGTTGTCATCTAATGGTTGGACATAAGCTGCCAGGTCTTTAAAGTATTCATAAGGACTGCCTTGATTCGTTGATAAGACGCGCGTGCCACAGGCCCCAGCTTCCAGGCTGGAAAGCCCGGGGGTTTCGAACCAGCTTGGCAGGGCATGGACCTTGGCAGCGGCATAAGCAGAGGACAGAAGTTCCCCTTGTTGGCTGCCCAGATAAGTAACGTTGTTATAAGAGCGGATTAATTCCAAATACTTACGGTCATTAACCGGGCCGATAAGCACTAAAGGAAGTCTGGATTCATGGCAAATCCGGGCTAACCAATGCTGGTTTTTACGCGGGGAAATCCGGGCCACACAAAGAATAAAGTCCTTGGGCAGTTTGGGAAAACGTTGCTGAAATAAGCCGGGCCCTATGCCGGGAAAAGAATCAGGAAAGCCATTGGGTATTACCAGATAGGGAGCGTGTTTGGGAAAATCCTGTTTAAGGTTGTCCATTTCCAGTTCACTGTTCGGCAGGATCAGCCGGCTTTCCCGGATGAGCCGGGCCCGCATGGGCTGGGCTATCTTCCAGGCGGCCAGGAGATTTGGACCTGACTTTTGGCTTTGCAAAAAGTTGCCAGGGTTCCAGTAGATTGGTGATATCACTACTTTTTTTTGCTGTTTTTGGGCATTAAGGAAAAAGAGATAGCTTTCTTTTATTCGCGTAATATTAAAAATATGAACTAAGTCAAAGGAGGAGAGCAATTGGTTCGGATCGGTGGAAATTGCTATTTCCACACCTGAATTTTTCAAACCTTGCCCGGTAGAGATCATTTGAACAGTATCACCTGCCGGATTTTTAAGATAATCCGGCCGGATTTGAAAGAGTACCTTCATGAAGGTTTCCTCCTTATATTTTTTAGATCGCTGCTAAATAACTGCGTACTGCCTGGATTCGCTGAACATACGTATGCAGGCGGTAAACCTCCGCCTGGCCTTGCAGGGCAATTTTTTGGCGTAAATCATCACGGCTGAGATAAAAGCGGACAAGTTCAAGGGTTTCATCCGGATGACGGCTCCAGACCAAATGAACATGGTTCCGGAACATGTTTTCCAGGGCAGGGGTCCAGTGGGAAAGGAAGAAGGCGCCGCATCCTAAAGTTTCAAAGGTCCGCATACTCATCATCGTGGGAGAATCGGTAACAGAGTTTAAACCCAAAACAATTTTGGCTGAAGAATAGGCGGCAGGAAGGTCGGAATAAGCTAAATAGCCGCCATAGGTTCCTGGAGGCAGAATATAATTGTCTGTGTTGTCCTGCCAGTGTTCGTTACCGTAAACCCGAAGGTTGCAAGGGAAATTTAATAAGGGCGTAAGAATTATTTCCAGCCCTGTTTTTCGTTGAGGGTAGGAAGTATAATAGTTCGCCACCAGAAGCAAATCTGCAGTTAAGTGTTTGGAGGGTTCAAGATGACGGTGAAAAGCCGGATTGCAGGCGAAGTTAAAATATATGGCTTTGATACCTTGCTGTCGGTAACGGCCAATACATTCCGCCGCAGGGGTAAGGACAAGTGAAGCGCCGCGGGCCAGAGGCAAGGACATTCTGCGCCAGTCCGGGGGATCGTCAATAGCCCAATATACCAAAGGGAGCTTTAGCTTGCGCAGGAGCGGAAACAATTTGCCGGCAACCGTGATAACCGATACGCCGTCAGCTAAAGCAAAGTTTGGTTTCCAGGTGCGGAGCAATGATGTCAGCTTGTCAGCCCAATCACTTTGTTCGACCGGCAGGAAGCGAACTTCATCAGCGGCGGAAAGACCGGAAATAAGACCATGTGTCAATAAGCCGGAGTTATTTAGACATAATATTTTCATTGATTATCTCCGTTGCTTAGCTTAAATAATTACCATTTGAATTGATCGGATGAGGGAAGGAGGATTATTTTCGTTGATTGGCTTGGACAATTGCTATTTGAATCGATTGGATGAGGGAAGCAGTATTAACCTGATAGCGTTGGGCGACTTGCTCAATGCTCATATTAAATAAAATATTGGAGCTGCAACCGGAAAAGGGAATCCCGAATCTCTGTAATGTTTTTTTTATTTGCGGATATGCTGCCAATATTTCGCCCAATTTTGTTTTGCCGGTTATCTGAACCATTTTGCCCAAAATCCTTTCTGACTCTTTTGTGCTTCTTCCCTGAAGATTTGGATGGATGCAATAAGCTGCTCAATTTCCTGGTGATTACTTTCTTCCCCGAGTTGCAACTTGGAAAGCTGCTGTTCAAATTTTTGGAGGGAAGATTCCGTTTGGCTGTCAATTTGGCTAAGATAGTTTTCAATTCTCTCCAAGGTTGCTTTGCGTTCTGCTTGTAACTCGGAAAGCTGCTGTTCAAATTTTTGGAGGGAAGATTCTGTTTGGTTGTCAATTTGATTAAGATTATTCTCGATTTTCTCCAGGGTTGCTTTACACTCTTCTTCTGATTCGGAAAGCTGTTGTTCAAATTTTTGATAAGTTTGCTCTTTTTCTGCTTGTATTTTCGCAACCTGACCTTCCAGTTCTTCAATTGTTTTGCGGAAAGGCTCAAGGATGGCGTTAATTACTGGAGCGAGGACTTCATTAAGCTTTCCGGTATTGTCTGTAAGTATTTCTGTTTCCGGAAAGGATACTTTGGCAGGGGCAAAAACCGGTAAAGAATCAGGTAAAGTTGTTGAATCCGGGTTATCTTCAAGAACACTCTCACCTGGCGGCTGAGCGGCAAAAACGGGTTGGTCAATATTTGCCGGCAGAAAGTTCGGGGGTGCCGCAGATGATATTTCGGGAGTAGGTGGAATTAATTCATCAGGATAGTTAGTATAGGCAAGCTGCAGGTTATAGTTTAGGGGTTGTTGCTCAGCTGGTTCAATCTGAGGCAGATCACATGTGCTTTGACCGGACGAATCTGGATCAGGCCCGTTAGCGGATAGGGAACCGGAAACCGGTGAAGTGTTTTGATCTGAGGGATTTTGAAGCCGGGTCTCCGCTGAATCCGGTTTCTGGGGCGCCTGTCTTGAGATTGACATCACAACCGGTGATTGAACAGTATTATAGGCTGATTGGTCAAGAGGTTCCGGGTTTAGAGGAGAATTTGTTTGGGGAGAGGTCCGGGCGGCAAACGGACTATTAATGTATGGAGATTGATTAGGAGCTTGTTTGGCCTGGGTAACCATAGATGGTAAGTTCAGGCCCAGATATTGATGATAAGCCGGGGTTCTGGAATCATGGCTTTCTTCAAGCCAATAGGTATTATAATAGCTTGAATTATTTTTCCTCACATAACGCAGGTGGCGATGGGTTGGCGTATTACTCAGGATTTGCTTCCAGCCATCCCCTTTATATAAAAGTAAAGTTTCTGTTTCAGCATTTACCAGGAGCCATAAGCTGCCGTTTACTTCCAAGACACCTAAACCCTTTACCGGTCCCTTTAGTGTTTGCAGGGTTGCCGGTGCTTTGATCCATTTGCCGGCAATATCCTGGACATTGGTTTGATAAGCCCAGCCCAGTTCAAATTTTACGCTGGGTGTTTTGGCAAGCCAAAACAGATGATGATTATTATCCGGTGTAATTATTGAAGTTATATCAATAATTTGCTGCGGTATTTGAAAAGCTTGCAAAGTGTTGCCCCAAAGGTGAAATGAACCGTTAAAACGATTGGTTAAGATAGCCGTTTGCCGGCCTTGAAAGGTTACCATCAAAAGGTGGAGATTACCCCCCTGGTCTAAAACAACGTCATATAATGGTTCACGTTGATGCACGACTTCTCCCAAATTAACGCTTCGCCAGGTTTTTCCGTTCCAAAACCGGTGTTCAATCCGCCATAAATCTGGAATAGCCTGATGGGCGTAAGCATAGAAAATATGTATAGTTTTACCCAAAGGAAAGAGCAGGAGACGGCGATAGCGGGTTGAACGCACATCAAGCTTGGCTAAAACAGTGGTTTGATTCTTTTCAGGACCGTTGACCAGGGTATAGCAAAGGTCACCGTTAGCTTTAATCATAACCAGATGAATTTGTTGAGAACTTGCCGCCATTCCTTGAATCAAGAGAAGAGGTTCTTTTAATTGATAAAGAGGGGATAAGGAATATTCATTATAGAGAACACAACCTGAAGAATTAATTTGTAAATAATATTGCGTATCTTCATAGGAAATAAGCTGAGGCGGGAGATAAACTGTTTTGTTGAAAATTGCCACTAGATCACATCCTTTCCCATATATAATCCCTATAATAGAAAATGATTGAAGTTATTATTTAATGTTAGATTATTGAACAATTTTTTATTTAGAAAAAAGGGCTGCCGTTTGACAGCCCGTTCTACCGAAGGCCAAGTGCAAAAGCCGTAGGCCAAATGACAAGAAGCAGAGAAACTTATCAGAGAAGAATTCGAAGATTTAATATTATTGAGCACAAGCTGAATCATCTAATTGTGGCGGGAAGAAATCACTCGGGAACGGTGTCAGGGTAGTATCTACAAAGATCAGACAGGGGTTTTCTTCGTGGGTCTGGAATTCTTCGCAAAGCGGCGGTTCCGGACAGAAGCCAAATGCTGGAACGAGCAACTGGACAAGGCCGGTTACTTTGGTGATAACAAAGCTGCCGATGGCCAGTTGGATGGTTGTAGCCGTCAAGATCGGACTGAC
Organism: Desulfitobacteriaceae bacterium; assembly: GCA_035561335.1. Taxonomy (GTDB): domain Bacteria; phylum Bacillota; class Desulfitobacteriia; order Desulfitobacteriales; family Desulfitobacteriaceae; genus UBA2264. Next base: position 24,129 of record DATMXV010000302.1, on the reverse strand, counting down.
AAGGACTTCGCTTCTGGTTTCAACGCGCAGGTTCAGATCAAATTCCGGTCTGGTTGGCGGGAAGTAGAGAACGATATCCTTATAGATATCCGGTAAGTTGCCGGTTAAGACAACTATCGCTCCACAGGCATCCTTCAGAGTCAGGGTATAAGGGATTTGGATAGTAAACTGTACCCTGGAGAAGTTTGGCCTGGAAGGGATTGGCGTGATTACAATAGACCCTGGCTCGATAATTCCATTGGCAAAGGTCATACTGACAAAGGTAAACGGTCCTGCCCCGATAGGAAGATGGACCAGAAAAGCAGGGAAACATTCTCTTTGCTGGCAGCTGGCATAAACTTTCTCGACGATGATGCAGACAGATTCGCTCACTTCTTCCAGTTGATAAGGGTCGGTCAGATCAATCGGGGCTCCGGGTTCTAAAGCAGACCCTACCCTGCCTACCGTAACACCCCTGGGCGGGAAGGCGGTCGGGATAGCTGCCGCAATAGTATTGGTAGCTGTGTTGATAATACTGATTGAACTGTCTCCCTCATTAGCTACCCAGACTTGCGTTCCGTCCCCGGTAACATCAAGGCCGCGCGGATTCAGGCCGACTGCGACGGTTGCCACGACAGTATTGGTTACTGTGGAGATGACGCTGACAGTGCCTGAAGCGTTATTGGTCACATAGACAAAGGGATTGATTGGGTTGGCGGCAATTTCCAGAGGCGTAGTGCCTACAGGAATTGTTGTTATTGTGCCGTTGGTAGCAGTGTTAATTACCGAAACATTATTGCTGCCGCTGTTGACAACATAAAGCTTGGTATTATCAAGGCTGGTTACCAGACCATGAGGAGTTGTTCCTACAGGGATGGTGGCGATAACTAGATTAGTAACAGGGTTAATAACTGAAACGGTATTATCTGTGCTGTTACTGACGTATACCCTGCTGCCGTCCCTGGCGACTGTAACGTCTTCGGGGCCATTGCCAACGCTGATTGTTGCTACGACGGTATCGGTTGGGATGTTAATAACTGAAACTGTCCCGGAGCCGGAGTTTGTAACATAGGCTGTTGTACTTGTGGGGTCAATTGCTACAGATGTTGGAGCAAGACCTACAGGAATTGTGGCTATTACGTGATTTTTGTTTGTACATATGACTGAGACTGTGTTACTGCCGTAATTAGGAACATAGACCTTCGTACCATCCGGCGTGCGTTTTGGGAACAACGGAGAAACGCCTACTGGAATGGTAGCAATCAACTCATCGCTGTAGACATTATAGATTGCGACAGAGTTGTTGAGGGTCACCCAAGCATGGGTTTCAAATAACATGTGCTATTCCCTCCTTATGGAATAATAAAATTTATGGAGTTTTAGTAGTTTTTCATGGTATCTTATTCACTTGGATAAGAGTGTGTTACTGATGGACTTAGCCGTTTAGAGGAATCACTAAATTATGTTACTTTGAAGTTCGAGCAGGCTTTTTTGAATATGGCTACTTATTTGGCCGGTTCGTTTATTCCAGTCATTGCTTTGAGCATAGGCTAAACGTTGATTTTTCCATAAATCTCCTTTCTGAACAATTTGCTCTAAGCGCAGAGAAAAACGGGTTGGATCACTGTCTAAATAAATCTTTGGAACTGAAAGAAGTTCCGGTAAGGGTGTAGCCATCACAGGAAGACCTATTGCATAATATTCATAAAGTTTTATGGGGTTACAGCCTTTAGTCATTTCTGTTATCCGGAAAGGGATTATTCCAACTGAAAAATTTTGCAGATAAGCGGGTAACTGATCATAGTGTTTTAACCCCAGATATTTAACATTGGGCATTTTCAGGGGAAAACTGTTCATTTGAAAAAGGGTACCCATAAAAACAAATTGCAGTTGAGGATTATCCTCGATCACGAGTGTTAAGAGGTCCCAATCGACCCAGGGAGCTATTGCCCCGCTATAGCCAATAACCGGTTTACCTGTGGGAAGGTCCGCAGGTTTTTTAATTCTGGGTGCTGAAAAATGAACGTTATCTACTCCGTTGGGAACTAAATAAACATTTGGATGACTTGAGGAAAGATGATCATAAATACTTTTGGCACTGGCAAAAATCAAATGGGCTTTTTTCAGGATAGTGGGATAATAAGGAGCCCAACTGGCGAACTCTTCTTTTGGTTCATCCACGGCATCATATACAATCAGGTCCGGGGCATATTGGTCTGCAAGATTAATATGGGAGGGCACGCTCAACCAGAGAATTCTGGGTCTGGAGTGAGGTATGCTTAAGCTGGAAACGCCTTGGCAGAGCTGAAAAGTATGCGAGAGTTTTTTGACACCGGGAACCGGGAAATCGCCAAGATCTTCATAAAGAACGGTATATCCCTGAACTGCCAGTTGGCGCATGATTTGCTGCGGTCTCTGGACCATCCAGTTCCAGGGAATTGAAGGCGGATAAATAATTGTCGGCATAGTTGTCCTCCGCGATGTTTGATAACCAGATGCTGAATCATGAAGTATTAGTATGCAGTATTATATGTAGCAATTTAAATAGATGAGAAACGTGGGAGTGAAAATAATAAATTAATTGGCTAATACCTGAATAATATTTGAATAAGCCAAAGGGATTGCCGGGTTTCTTATATCGGGCGTCTTAATTCGGGCTTCTTAATTAAGGAAGAGATTATTCAGTTTTAGGGGGAATGCTCTTTGCAGGTTTTAGCATTAACTAATGAGTTTGAGGAAGAACATTTTGGCGGAGCAGGGACAGCTGCCACAGGTATGCTGCATATGCTTTCCCAAGGTGGAGTTTCCCTGCTGGTGGTTGTCCCGGATAGTAAACATAAAGTACCTTCCTGGGATGTCAGACCGGGAATAAAAATACTCAGACTGCCGCGCTCAGAAGCCTATTTCGGCTACCTGGGACTTGCTGACGCTCAAAAAATCCTGGGAGAATTCCCTGAACTCAGAGAAAATTGGGATCTGATTCATATCCATGCCATTAACTTTGCCCCATTGGCTTATGCTGTTTCCGAGGAGAGAATTCCTCTGCTCTATTCTGTGTATTCAGTTCTGCGTGAAGAATTAGGGAATAATCCTGCCCCTGAACTTCAGGCCCAATTTGCGGTCCAGGACGAACTCTTAAATAAGTGCCGGCGGATTCACCTTATCAGCCGGGATGAGGTTAATTATCTTAGTTCCGGATTTCCTGAATTATTAACAAAAATAAAAGTAGTTCCTTTAGGAATTCACCCTCCGCAGGTATCCTGGTCAGGAGGTAAGCCTAACAATTTACTTTATATTGGAAGATTAATTGTCTATAAAGGTATTGAAGACCTGCTTAAGGCTTTATACCTGGTGAAACAGAGTGGCCGGTCTTTTACTTTGGATATTGTGGGCAAAGGAACTGAGGAATATGAAAATCGTTTAAAAATCCTGGTCCAGAGCCAGAAATTAGGAAGTAATGTCAGGTTTCACGGCTGGGTAACTGATCAACAGTCAGTTGCGCAAAGGATGAAACGCTCCGGCCTTCTGATCGTTCCCAGCCGTAAAGAGTCCTATGGCCTGGCTGCCCTGGAAGGAATGGCCGCCGGGGTCCCGCTGATTGCTTCCAATGCAGGTGGTTTGGCGGAATTAGCAAACCCTGCTTGTGCTTTAACCTTTGAAGCAGGCAATATTGGACAATTAGTTCAAGCTCTGAATAAAGCCCTGGATAATCCTGCATTAATGCGGACTCTTGCCCGGAATGCCCGGAAGCGGGCTGCAGTCCTGGAATGGTCTAATTTATTTTCGAAGTATTTGGACTTATTAACTGATATTAATTAATAACGGCTATTTAGATTTGCGGCAAAGCGGCGGGGGAATTGTTTATCGATGTTCCGCCGCTTTCATAAATACGTTCCAACAATAGTGACAGATAAATCCATGTGTACATACGCTATATTAATGATCTGCCGGAAGGGTGTGAGAATGTGATTTGGCAAGATAAGCAAGTCTTGATTACAGGGGCGGGAGGCTTTATCGGCAGCCACTTGACAGAAGCGCTGCTTAAAAAGGGTGCTAAAGTCCGGGCTTTTATCAGATATAACTCGCGGAATGGGCAGGGAAACCTGGAGGATTTAGAGAGAGATTTGGCAGGGAATGTGGAGATTATAGCCGGGGACCTGCGGGATTCGGATGTCGTGAACAGAGCAGTGTCGGGTTGTGAGATTGTTTTTCATCTGGGAGCTTTAGTGGGTATTCCCTACTCTTATAAAAATCCGCGGGAGGTTGTGGAGACCAATGTTCTGGGCACATTTAATATTATGACTGCTGCCCGTGAGCATCAGGTCAGCCGGGTAATTCATACTTCAACCAGTGAAGTGTACGGGTCGGCACTCTATGTTCCTATTGACGAGTCTCATCCACTCCAGGGACAGTCACCTTATTCTGCAAGTAAAATCGGAGCGGATAAGCTGGCGGAAAGTTTCTATGCTGCTTTTGATCTGCCGGTTGTGACAATCCGCCCTTTTAACAGTTATGGACCCCGGCAATCAGCCAGAGCGGTAATACCGACGATGATCACCCAGGCCCTGACCTCAAACGAGATAAAATTGGGAAATATTGAGACACTGCGTGATTTTACTTTTGTAACTAACACAGTTGAGGGATTTATGGCAGCGGCACTGAGTGATAAGGCAACCGGTAAAGTAATTAATATCGGATCGGGACGGGAAATCTCTATTGGAAAATTAGCTCAGGTTATTGGAGGTGCTGTGGGTCATCCTGTGATTATTAAATTGGATGAAAAACGTCTCAGACCAGGGAAAAGTGAAGTAACACGCCTCTTGGCAGATAATCGGCTGGCCAAAGAAATCTTAAACTGGGAGCCTTATGTATCGATTGAAAAGGGAATCGAAATGACAATTGTTTGGATTGCCGCCCATTTAGATCGTTATCAGCTTGGCGAATATCAGATATAAACCGGCAGCAGAGAAGGAGAACCACATGCAAGCTGTAATTTTGGCGGGAGGTAAGGGTTCGCGGCTTGAGCCTTATAACCGGGTCTTGCCTAAACCTCTTTTTCCTATTGGACAAGATCCTATCGCAGCCATTCTGGTAAAACAACTGCAAAACGCAGGGTTCAAGGAAATTATTATGTGTCTGGGCTATTTGGCTGATTTGATTATGGCTTATTTTCAGGATGGCAGCCGTTTCGGGATCCCTATCCGGTATGTCAGAGAAACCAATCCTTTAGGAACGGCAGGTCCCTTAAAAAACATTACCGGTTTGGCCGATGATTTTTTAGTAGTAAACGGTGACGAATTAACGACTTTGGATTTTTGTACTTTACTTGCTCATCATCTGCAGTTGAAAGCGGATATGACAATTGCTGTCCAAAAGAAGATAATTCCTTCTTCATTTGGAGTTTTGGATATAAAAGATGGGCAAGTGGTTGCTTATCGTGAAAAACCGGCCCTGAATTATTGGGCCAGTATGGGAATTTATGTTTTAAGCAAGGAAGTCCTGCGGATTATTCCCGATAATAAACGCTTTGATGTTCCTGACTTGGTTCAAAGTCTTCTTAAAGAGCAAGCACGGATTGTGAGTTTTGAGAGTGAGGCCCTCTGGTTTGATATCGGGACCCTTGATGATTTGGAAAAGGCGCAAAGGATCTTTTGTAAGGAAAATTTGGATTAACAGCCGGTGGCGTTACTGCTTACAGGGTAATTACGTCACCACTGTTTTTTAGCAGCCGGCGCTGCTCTTTTTTTCACTATCAGAAAGGATAAATTTTGGGTCAGCATAAGTGCAACTAAGGCTTTCGCTAGCGCCTTAAGGCTTGGCGAAAGCCAAGTTTTCTTTACTTTTGGCCGGCGGATAAATACTCTTTTTGAAATCCGGCGATGGCGGGAACCTTGTCTTAACGATTTCTGACAAACAGTGACGAATAAATTAACGCTTACATAAGTTATAGTGACGTTTTCTTGACTGTCAGAAAGGATAAATTTTGAGTCAGCATAAAGGCAACGGTAATGTCTGATTCCTAATGCTATGGAGAGAGAAGGTAAGCCGGTTTTGCAAAAAATTTTAATATTGGGTGCATCAGGAATGCTGGGGCATAATTTATTTTATTACCTCTCCCAAAACAGCGGCCATGAGGTATTGGGTACGGTCCGGTCGGCTCCTGAGTTATCCGCCTGGCTGCCGCCCGGACTGATGAAAAACCTGCGTTCCGCTGTAGATATTAATAATTTCGAGAGCATTGTTCAGGTTATAGCGGATTTTAAACCTGATAGCGTAATCAACTGTATCGGGATCATTAAACAAGTGCCGGCCGCTCAGGACCCGCTCGCAACTCTGACAATTAACGCCTTATTACCCCACAGGCTGGCCTTGCTTTGCCAGGCAGCCGGTGCACGCTTAATACATGTCAGCACAGACTGTGTTTTTGACGGAGCGAAAGGAAAATATCTGGAAAGCGATATTGCCGATGCAACTGATCTTTATGGCAGAACAAAATTCTTGGGTGAAGTGCTTTATCCGCATTGTGTTACCTTGCGGACATCTATCATCGGCCATGAATTGAAGGGAAAAAATGGACTGGTTGAATGGTTATTAAGTCAGGAAGGTCCGGTCCGGGGTTTTACCAAGGCTATTTTCTCCGGTTTTCCGACAGTAGAATTATCCCGGATTATTCAGGATTATGTTTTAACTAATCCGGACCTGAAAGGTCTTTATCATCTGTCGGCAGAGCCCATATCCAAGTTCGAGCTGCTTAGACTGATCATCAGCCGGTATGACAAAAAGATAGAGCTTAAACCTGACAGTGGGTTTGAATCCGACAGATCTCTGGATTCTTCCCTGTTCCGTAGCCTTACCGGGTACACCCCGCCGTCTTGGCCGCAGCTTATTGAGCAAATGTTTTTAGATTATGCGCATTATCCGGCAAAGTAACTTCCGTGGGGGAGTGGGAATTTATCGTGGGGGATAATTTAATGAAGCTTTTAGATAATAAAATACTTTTAATTACCGGTGGGACCGGTTCTCTGGGGAAGGTTTTAACCCGCCGGTTATTAACAAAGGAACTGGGGACACCCCGGAAAATTATTATTTTTTCGCGTGATGAAGCTAAACAGCATGCGATGCGGGTTGAATATCAGCATAAAAGCACAGTAACGGATGAAGTGATTTATGATAATTTTACCCGCTTGATCGAATTCAGAATTGGCGATATTCGCAATTATTCTGCGGTATGTTCGGTTTTAAGAGATGCCGACCTTGTTATTAACGCCGCTGCCCTTAAACAAGTACCTTCCTGTGAGTATTTTCCCTTTGAAGCGGTCTTGACCAATGTGCTTGGCCCGGAAAATATTGTCAGGGCAATTCGCGAGAATAATTATAAAGTTAAAACCGTGGTTGGGGTATCTACAGATAAAGCATGCAAACCTGTTAATGTTATGGGGATTTCCAAGGCTATGCAAGAGCGGATATTTATAGCTGCTAATGTTACTGTACCCAAAACACGCTTTGTTTGTGTCCGCTATGGCAATGTACTGGCCTCCAGAGGTTCAGTTATTCCTTTGTTTCATGAACAAATCAAGCAGGGCGGTCCCTTGACCATTACCACCAGGGAAATGACCCGCTTCCTGATCCCTTTGGAAAGTGCCGTCGATACCATTTTCGCAGTCCTTTCCGGGGCTAAGCCCGGTGAAATATATGTTCCCAAGATTCCGGCGGCCCGGATCGAAGACGTAGCCAGGGTTTTGCTTAAAAACCGACCCGTAAAATTAGACTATACGGGAATTCGTCCGGGAGAGAAAGTTCATGAGGTCCTGGTTTCAGAGGAAGAAGCCTGGCGTACCTATGAACGTGGCGCCTATTATGTAATTAAGCCTATGCTTCCTGAATTATCCGTAACAGAGCCTGGCTTACAGCCTTTGTCTAAAGAATATAGTTCCGGGGATTTGCTGATGACCTTTGAAGAAACGCAGGCTTTATTAAAAAAGCATAATTTATTGATAGAGCAAGAATACCAGGAAAATGGAGAATTCTTACGCTAAGAACTTTAACAGGGTGCAAGCGCTGCACCCTGCTGCATTTATCTTCTGAAGGCGCCGGCGACTAAGGTGACTTGCAGAGGATTTCAGAGAATAAGAAATCAAAGAATAAGAAGATCAAAGGGGGCAAACGCCGGATGAGTTATAGAATTGTTTGTATCTGCCAGATCTTTAATGAGCTGCGCAAGGGTAACTTAGAGCGTTTTGTAAATTATCTGAAACCTATTGTTGAGGCTTTGGTTGTTTATGATGATGGCAGTACGGATGGCAGTTATGAATATATGCTTGAGCAAACACCATATGTGATCAGAGGAATAAAAAATGACTTTATCAATGAGCGCAGTCATAAGAAGCTTCTGCTGGAAGAGGCTCTAAAGCTAAAGCCGGATTTTATTTTATGGTTGGATGCCGATGAAGTATTAACCGCTAACGCCTCCGAACATCTTCAGGAATTATGTAAGCTTTGTGCCGAAAGGGAGATAGACGCTGTAAATATACATGAACTGAATCTTTGGCGCAGTTATTCCTGGCAGCGCCTGGACAGTTTATACAATTCAGGTTGGTTTTGCCGCCTTTGGCGGGTTGTTCCCGGTATTTGCTTTAAGGAGACCAAACCGGGACTCCACCAACCGCTTTTTCCTTCAACAATCCGGACCGCGATTTGGGCGGAGAGCGTTCAGGTATTGCACTATGGTTTTTCTACAGAGAAGTGCCTGGCCTATAAATACCTTGTTTACAAGGCCCACGGACAACGCGGCTATGAGATGCTTGACCGTTTAATCAGTGAGGAGAAGCTGATTGTAGCCAAAGTTCCCCGGCACTTGTTCCCCGAGGGCCTCCGGGTTGATGATGATGAGCCGAAACCCCTGACCTTTGCCGAGTCCCTGGCTTATGTCGAACAATATAAAGAAGAAGTGTTCAGACCAAGGTTCTCAATTGTTTGTTTAATCTATAAAAGTGTGGAATGGCTGAAGTTTGTCTATGAGCAGGTCTTTAAATATACCGATATGACAGACAAGGAGTTTTTCTTTGTCGCCAATGATGCCAATCCCTCGGTGCTCAGTTATCTGAGTGATAACTATATACCGCATTATGTTTTGACCAATACTCCCCGGCAGCAAAAGGAATGGTATGTTAATAATGTCTACCGTGCTTACAATTTTGCCGTCAGTAAGGCTCAGGGGGACTTCATCGTCTTCATTAATTCGGATATGGCTTTTACCCCGGGCTGGTTTGACAGTCTCTGGCAGGCGTATAACGGAAAAAACTGTATCACATCCCGCCTGGTAGAATCCGGTAAGCTGCCCAGTGGTCAATACGGGGTGGGAAAAGACTTTGGCCGTGATTATTCGTCATATCAAGAGGAAGAATTTCAACAATACGCCCGGACACTTGCCGAGTCCAAGGTAGAAGACGGAGGCCTCTTTATGCCCCTTTTAATCCGGAAAGAACATTTCGAACGGGTTGGGGGCTATCCGGAAGGACAGGTTGTTCCAGGCAGCGATTTCGCTCAGCCGCTGATTGCCCGGAGGGGAGAAGCCTGTATATCCGGGGATACGGTCTTGATGCTGAAACTCCGGACCATAGGAATAAATCATCAAACTGCCTTTGCCAGTATCGTCTATCATTTTCAGTGGGGGGAGCTTGATAGTCCGGAAACTGCAGCAGCCGTACCGGGGGAAGTAAAAGTCGCGGTCTGCAATAACCTTGTTAAAGAAGGATTACCTGCTTCTGTAGGTGTTAATAGGCATCTTGTTGGGACCCAGGGGGATCATGCTGTCAATGCTTATAATTGTATAAAGCGCCATTACCCAAAAGTGGAAGTGGTCATCCAAAATGCGGCGTTTATGAAGATTGTCGATCAATCCTGCTATACTATAGCGTTCCTGCAGGATGATTTTAGATCGATGGGTACCCCAAATGCCCAACAGGAGGAAAATTTGCGGCTGGCTGATAAACTTGTGACAAACTCCTGCCAAACCGCACTGTCCTATCCGGAATATGAGTTTGAGATAATTTCCGGTTGTGTGGATTTGGAATTCTTCAGGACTATGAATAAAGGGGAGGTCCGTGAGGAATTTGGTTTTGGCCGGGAGCGAATAGGAATCTTTGCCGGGGATTTTTCCGAGGTCAACGGTTGGAGCAAAATTCGGACCTGTATTGAAGGCCATCCGGAAATAACCTGGATTTTGGTTCCTCAAACCGTCAGCCCGTTTATTGCCGCCAATGTGAGAATATTTAATCAGATACCCCCGAAGCTGTTTGTGAAACTTTTGAACTGTGCGGATTTCTTTATCAGCGGTGCAAACGGGGACCAGTGCCAGGCGGCCATTGAGGCTTGTTTATGTGATCTGCCCTTGATTATGCCCCGGGCCGGTATTTTTCAAGATTTTAGTACAGAAGAGCTGGCCCAGTGCGGTATCTTTGGAGAAAATTTCGAGGAGGCTCTGCAAGAATTTCCCAAACGCATTTTTTCTCCCAGGCAAGTAATATTGAAGAAGAAACTTTCCCCGGAGGATTCCCTGCAAAAGTGGCAGCGTTTATTGATGAGTGTTTTTAAAGAACTTATGATTGCCAAAACCAATAAGAAAAAAGAAGCTAAGCTGTCTAAAGTATCTATTATTATACCAAGCTTTCAAAGAACACATTTGTTAAGATGGGGATTACATTCCTTATCCCTGCAAGCAATTCCTTTTGATTTTGAAACAATTGTCGTTAATGACGGAATCCAGGATGAAACAGAAGAGATCTGTAAAGAGTTTAAGGAAAAACTTAATTTGAAGTATTTATTTACCGGCCAAAGAAACCTTAACAGTGATCCGGTTTGGCGGGTACCCGGTTTTGCTATAAATATTGGGGTAAAGCAATCCTCCGGGGATATTTTAATCCTGTGTTGTGCCGAAATGCTCCATGTTAACGATACTATAGTCAGACTTACTAAGCCTGTTTTAGAAAATCCTAAGCTGCTGGCTATTCCAGCAGGTAAAGATGATCGTGACGGGGCGCTTCTGGATTGTATAAATAAGAATAATGGGACTATTGATCAGGCTGCGTACAATAAATGTGTCAACTTAAATACCAGAATGCCGTTTCTGATGGCCTTGCATCGCAGCCAATTTTTTGAAATTGGGGGCTATGATGAGGATTTCGTGGGAATTGCGTATGATGACCGGGATATTATTCAGCGTTTATTGGGAAACGGTTGCAGTTATTGTCTGACAGATGCGGCGACTGTCCATTTGTACCATCCTAGGGCAGAGGGTTATTACGATGGTGAAGGTCCCAAAGAGTGGGACTATAATAAAAATTTGTTCTTTTCCAGAATTGGTAAAATAATAAGGAACGAAGGCCGGGAGTGGGGGAAGCTTTGAACAATAGGGCGCGGGAGTATTTATCACATTCAGACAAGCTTTTCATATACTGGAATCAGGGCTGTAAAGATATTGTCTGCTGAGAAAGAATTAAGTGGGGGCAAGGTTATGGAAGAATAAGAACTGCATAAGGAAGAGATTGGTTAAGGTAACGCAGAAGTACGGGGGTAGTAATATGGCTTTGTTAACGACGGGCTTGTTTGAAAATACTGCGGTCTCGGGTATCAGACCGAGTTCGACGCTTGCAGTATTAATCACTAATGATGATACCACTACCGCAACAATTGAAATCAAGGGTTTTTTTCTAAGTGGAACCACAAAAGTACTGTATGTAGAGGAGTTGTTTACCCTTGCTGCAGGCAATGTGGCCCAGAGAGAGTATTTTGCCCAATTTGATGCCTTTGAGTTTCAGTTTTCAGTTAGTTCAGCGGTTGTTGAAATCTCTGCCTGGGGTAAAGACGCAGCCGGAAACCTTACTACAGCACATCGGGTTGTAGCACAGGAGGTTGATCCAATTTAACAGCACCCTAAAAAGATTATTTATGTAAGGAGATGGGTCTATGGCTTCATTAACAACCGGAGTGATTGAAAATACACCGGTCGCCGGTGTAAGACCAACTTCAGCACTCAGTGTGAGAATTACCAATGATGATACAATTACTGCTATTGTCCAAATTGCAGGGTTTTACGTGACAGGAACTACTAAGACAATGTATGTCTTGGAGCTTTTTACTATGGCGCCGGGGGAAGTTGCTACCAAAGAATATTACGCGAACTTTGATGCTTTCGAATTCCGGTTTGATACCAGCTCAGACGCCGTGGAAATCTCCGCCTGGGGTAAAGATGCCGCTGGGGATTTGACTGATGCTCATCGCATATTGCCGGCAGAACTTGATCCGCTAGGTGAGGAAGAAATAATCGGGGCAACCGGAGCCACAGGCGCCACAGGGGCAACCGGAGCCACAGGCACCGCAGGCGCTACCGGAGCCACAGGCGCCACAGGGGCAACCGGAGCCACAGGCACCGCAGGCGCTACCGGGGCCACCGGAGCAGCAGGTGAGACTGGGGCCACAGGTGCCACAGGTGGGACCGGGGCCACCGGAGCAGCAGGTGAGACCGGGGCCACCGGAGCAGCAGGTGAGACCGGGGCCACCGGAGCAGCAGGTGAGACTGGGGCCACAGGGGCCACCGGAGCTACCGGAGCTACAGGTGAAACCGGGGCCACCGGAGCCACGGGTGAGCCAGGTGGGGGAGCTATTATACCATTCTCATCCGGGGACCCCATTGCTGTTACCGTTCTTGTCGGAGGATTGGTAGGCTTACCCGGCTTGATCGCTTTCGGCAACTCCACACAGGCGCTTACAGTCCTTGGCGCCACGATTGATGCCAGCGGTTTGACTAACTATTCGTTTTCCATGCCGCGTGACGGCGTTATCACCTCGCTGTCCGTATATCTGAGTGCGACGGCAGCGCTGGCTTTGCTTGCCCCTTTGACCTACACGGTGCAGCTATACAGCTCGACAACTCCGGACGATATCTTCGCCCCGGTACCCGGCGCCCTTGTCGACATTGTAATTCCAGCTGCAATCGGCATTGGGGATACCTTCAACGCCATTACCACAGGGCTGAATATTCTGGCGACCGAGCAGACACGTCTCCTGCTTGTAGCCAGCGCAACAGGCGGCGGCCTTGTAGCGGGAGGATCAGTTATCGGATATCTTAGCGCGGGACTTGGTATTGAGTAACTGCCCTAAACAAAATACCTTAGATGTTTACAGGGTGTCTGAAAACAGACACCCTTAAAATAATTCAATGACGAGTGTCTTAGTACGGGAATAACAAGTTTGAACCAAAGGTAACTCAGGAGGACAACTACAATATAATGAATAAGCTAACTGAATTAATTAACTCAACTTGCGTAGGATGATTGTAAAAATAAGTCGTTGACTAAACATTTATTCATATAATAAAATTAAAAAAAATACCTTTTTTGATAGAATTAAGCTAAACCAAATGCTTTTCACAATCGGAAGCGTATCTTTGAAGCTGAATCCGCGGGACTCCTTTTGGTTTAGAATATTATTGTGCAAAGAATTCCTCCTTTTTGTTTTTGTCGTCCTATTTTGCAATGTAAAGCTGTTTTTCCGCACACCACATGGCGGCATATTTCCCGCTGTTTGCCAGCAATTCCGCATGCTTTCCACTTTCTAAAACCTTTCCGCCTGAAATCACAAGAATCTGATCGGCGTTTTGGATAATAGAGAGGGTATGCGCAATCATCACAACCGTTTTCCGTTTTTGTAACAGGTTGCTGCAGATCGCTTCCTTGACGGCCAGTTCATTTTGGATATCCAGAGAAGCAGTTGCTTCATCCAGAAGAAGAATGGGACTATCCTTTAGGATGGCGCGGGCAACGGAAAGACGCTGACGCTCTCCGCCGGATAATTGATTTCCGTTTTCGCCAATTGGCGTATCGTAGCCCCGCTCCATCTTTTCGATAAACTCATCACAGTTGGCCAATTGGCAGGCTTCCTCCACTTCGGCGTCAGTGGCAGACGGCCTGGCGTGACGGACATTGTTTTTGATAGTATCGTTAAAGAGGAACACATCCTGATCCACCATGGAGATCCAGTTCAACACCTTCTCAGAGCCGACCTCGCAGATATTAACTCCGTCGATTTCGATTTTACCGGCCTGCGGTTCATAAAACTTGGAGATCAAATTCAGAATTGTGGATTTGCCCGCGCCGGAATCTCCCACAATCGCGGTTAATTTCCCATTTTTCGCCGTAAAGCTCACACCCTGCAATACCGGCTCGTTTTTCTCATAGGCGAAAAACACCTTGTCAAAGCGGATATCGCAGTTCGCGGGGGAAAATTCGGCGTCCCGGGCTGCTTCTTCCTTTTCATCCGCCGCTTTCTCAATAGCCGCCTTGGAAATCAACAGATTCTTATAAGAAGTCAGATCGACAAAAAGCGTTCCGGCCAGCTTACAGATGAAGATAGGCAGTATAACGACAATCAATACAACTGTAGTGTCTAAATGTCCGTTCAGCCATCCGGACCCGATCACCAAGGCCGTTGCTGGCATGCTCAAACCGGCAAGCACGCTGAATATCACACCAATGGGGATAATCTTGGCTTCATATACAAAGCTGATGTCGCTGTATGCCTTCATGGATGCCGTGACGGTCTTGTTCTTTGTTCCTCCCAGGCCGTAGACACGCAACGTCTGGATGCCTGTGATGTATTCCACCATATCGCTCACATTGTCCGCAAGGGTTTCGTTTTTCTCGCTGCCGTATTTTCTGACCGCGCGGAAGGACAGCCACAAAGCCGGGGTCAGCAGCAGGGCGGCGCAGAGCGCAATCAGGCCCACGTAAAGGTTTACTGTCAGGATGAATATGATCAACATGGATATCAGAGCGGAGTTTTTAATGATATCTCCCAATTTATGCGTCAGTATTTTTTCATAGTTGTTCACATCGCTGGTCACGACATTGATATACCAGCCGGTTTTGTTCTTCGTAAAGTTTGAAAGCGGGATCATCTTGAGTTTATCGCCTAAAAACAGGCGAATCCGCTTGGCCACGTCAGCGCCTCCGATGTGCCCCTGGGTATAGGCAATACTGTAAATTGTTAAGCGGATGATGAAGATCAAGGCGAGAATGCCACTGAGTTTAAGCAGAAGGCTTGTGTTCAGGTTATTTTCGACAAGCGCCTTAATGGCGAGAAACAGCGTTAGAAAATTGCCGCCTGATAGCAGCCCTTCCACGATATTGAGGCTCATGGAAAGATAAAACCGGCCTCTCTTTTTTATTGCTTTTGCCTTATTCAACTGCAACGCCCCCTTCCACGCTGTAGGAAATCTTGCGGGTATCCGAGTAATCCCGCCACGCCTGCCGGTAATAATCGTTCTTGCCCAGTACTTCGTCATGTGTCCCGATATCGCGGATGGTACTGTTCTCCACCACCGCGACCCTGTCGCACTGCTGCACGATATCCAGCCGGTGGGCAACGATAATCACGGTTTTCCCTTGGCACAGATTTTGGATGGCTCTGTCGATTTCCACCTGATTTTCCGGATCGGCTGCGGAAGTCGCCTCGTCCAGAATCAGGATAGGGGCATTTTTCAAAATGGCGCGTGCGATGGCGATGCGCTGTTTTTCGCCTCCGGAAAAGCGGGAACCATAGCTTCCTACAAGGGTGTCGTATTGGTGCGGCAAGCCCATGATGAAATCATCAATCTGCGCCCGCTTTGCCGCCATACGGACTTCCTCTAAAGCGGCATTTCCGCCCATGCGGATATTTTCCAGCACGCTTCCCTTGGTCAGAAAGGTTTTCTGGAACACGATGGACACATTTTGCAGCAGCGTTTCATAGTCGATTTCTTTAATGTTTTTGCTACCGATCAATATCTCTCCTCGCCCGACATCGTAAAACCGCGTAATCAACTGGATGACCGTGCTTTTTCCTGCGCCGGAGCGCCCCACCAAAGCAAGCTTTTCTCCATGTTGGATCGTCAGGTTGATGTCCTGAAGCACATTGCGTTTTCCGTCGTAGGAAAAGCTCATATCTTTAACCCGGATGTCGTGCGTTGGGGGGAAATCTGTCAAGACGCCTTTGAACTGCGGTATGTCCAGAATATCCTTTGCTTTGCGGATGCCGTTTAAGACCTGGGAGAAATTCGACCCAAGCTCCAATAAAGGACGAAGCTCTGTCAAATAGAGGGAGCCGACAAAGGCAAACAGGATGAACGCGCCAGCGGTCAGGTTGCCATGCAGCACCATAAAACCCCCTACCGGAACAATAGTGATCAGGGCGCACTCAATAACGATCACGAACGCCGCAAAGGGCGGTCCCATCTTATAGGCAACCTTTTTCCAGACGGCGCATTGACCTGTGATGGTATCGGCATACTTTTGGAAAGACCGGCTGCCCAGGTTGTAGGCTTTTATCAGCCGCATTCCGCTGATGTACTCGATCATGGTGGTATTAAGGTTGGAGAGGGAGGTGTTCATCTCCCCAATGAGTCCCTCCGTGCCTCGAAACATCCTGTATTGGAGCAAAAAGGCAAACGGAAGCGGCAGCAGAGAAATCAACGCCAGTATTGGATTCACCGTGCAGAAGTAAATAAAGACGGCCACCGGGCCGCTGGCATACATGATAAGTTCGGGCAGATGATGCGCCAGGAACAGCTCCAGCTTTTCGATATCCTCATTCAATACTTTTTTGATTTCTCCGGTATTCCGTTCGCTCAAATATCCAAGCGGTACCTTAGCCATATGGTCTACCACCATGCAGCGCACCTTATACAAGGCGTTATAGGCCCCCTTGTGGGATAAAACGCCGGCCGCGCCAAACAAGAGATAGCGGGCAACGACCGCTATAAGGATGGTTAGGCAATACATCCAGAGCCGCTCGTCTGTTAATGTTCGTTTGTATACGTTTTCAATGATTTGATAAATGCTCATATAGGGTACCATGACCGACAAGCCGCTGATCAGCGCGCAGGTCATGGAAGCGTATAGCTTGTACTTTTCTTTGCCCGCCCACTTCAGCAGAAGGGGCAAGGGCTTTTCTGCTTTAGTCATCATATGATATCTCCTTCCTTCCCATCGATCACTGTATCGGTTTTCAGGAAGGCTGTCGGCCCGTTTTTACAACAAATAGCCCAATCCGCAATTTATTTCTCCGGGTGCGATTGCCGATATTGCAGAGGAGACATGCCGTAGACGTCTTGAAAGGCTTTGGCAAATTTGCTGCCGCTCCCATATCCGCAGGAAAGGGCGACCTCCAGTATGGACAGATCTGTGTCCCAAAGAAGCTCTTTGGCTTTCTGCAATTTGTATGCCTTGCTATATGCAAAAACCGTTGATCCGTAGATGCTCTTAAAACCCTTTTCCAGATCGGTCCTGTTCATTCCGACGGTTTGTGAGATTTTTTGCAGCGTAATGTGCTTATCCAGATTTTGCAGGACCAGCCGGCGGGCCGCCTTGATTTTATCTACAGAACTTTTGGAGAAGTATACCTTTTCGTTTTCCTTATAATCCGTGCCTTGCATCAGATAAAGAAGAAGCTCTATCACTTTTGTTTTCATAAAGTAGTTTTTATACGTATCCGGCAGAACAAAAAGCTCCTTGAAAATATGGTCAACGCTTTGAGTCGCATGGCTGACAATGCAGGTATCCGCGGTAAACACGTTTTTCAGAAAATAGGCGGAGCTGAATTCATTGGTGCCCAGCATGATATTCATGCTGCGGATAACATCCGGCAGATACGCCATGACCGTAATGCCGACACAGGGCTTGGCGCTGAAATCGCAGGAAACCACATCGGTCCGATAGCCGAACAGCGACAGATCTCCGGCCATCAGGTAGGCGTATTTATGGTTAGCAAACTCTATTTCAATATGTCCATGTCGGCAATAGGTAATTTCGATGCAGTCAACATTGAGCTGCAACACCTTATTCACAGGGCAGAGCAGTTCAAAATCGTTGTAGATCACCTCAACTCCCGGCATCACTTGGAAGCTTAGCATCGTTCCTTTTCCGGCGTGCGGGGCAATGGTATAAAGCATCGAATCCTTTTGCGGGATGCGCCCGCCAATGATCTCTTTTAAGAAGTTTTTATCTGCCTCCATTCGTCTCAATATGTTCCCTCCTTTACGGCAGGCTATGAAACGATGAAAAAGTCCTGGAGTCTTTTGATATTTTCCTGGCTCATCGTAAAATCGTCCTTTACGGCGCTGCTGTCAAAGTGGACGACCCGGTTACAAACCAAAGAGAGAAACTCGAAGTCATGTGTCGCTACAAAAATAATTTTGCCCAGATCCGACAGCTTGAGAATCAGCCTTGAAACCTGTAGCATGCTGTCAAAATCCAGGCCGCTGGTAGGCTCGTCAAAAATCAGGATTTCCTTACCGCAGATCATGCTGACCGCCACTGCTGTCCTCTGTTTCTGACCGCCGGACAGGGTGTTTGGATGCCGGTTCCGGTATTCGTACAGGTTGAGTTCCTTCATGGTTCGGGCGGCGAGTTCCATATCCGGATTTTTAATGCCAAAACAGCATTCCTTTTCCACGCTTTCGGAAAACAACTGGTAATTTACATCCTGCATCACCATATAGCAGATCCGCAGCCGTTGCTTCGCGTCCATTTCCTTGCCGTTCCACAAAAACACTCCGTCATATTCTTTGTGCAGGCCACAGAGTGTGCGCGCAAAGGTGGATTTCCCGGCTCCGTTTTTCCCGATGATACCGATAATGTCGCTTTTAGCAGCGCACAGGTTGATGTTCCGCATAACGGGCTGTTTCTTGTATCGTAGGTTTACATCCCTGATTTCCAGAACATGCGACGTTTGCAGAGGTTTTTTTCCCGCAATCGCAATGCTTTTTTGATCCATTGTTCTAAGCCCCATGCTTTCCCGCTCACTTACCGGAATGGACAGGAACTCCCCTGATGTATAGGTGCCAGTAATCCTGCCCTGTTCCACATAAACGATCCGGTCAACAAGGTCTTTCAAATAATACAATCGGTGCTCCGCGACGATGATGGTTTTACCCTGTTGTTTTAGCAGACAAATGGTCTTGCGCAGATCGTCTATAGCATAAACGTCCAGATTGGAAGACGGCTCGTCCAAGATATAAATGTCGGGGGACATGGCGTATATGGAGGCAAAGGCAAGTTTCTGCTTTTCGCCGCCCGACAGTTCAAAAATACTGCGCCCCATGAGGTTTTCCACATGCAAATCTCCGGTGGCTTTTGCTACACGCTCACGAAGTTGATCTATCGGAAGCGCGAAGTTCTCAACGCCAAAGGCGATTTCACTGTCCGTATCCACATTAAAAAACTGGGTGCGGGGATTCTGGAAGACGGAACCGGCCTTTTCAGCGATTTCATACATCGGCGTTTTGGTAACGTCCATGCCATTCACCGCTACGCCTCCGTTCAAATCTCCGGGATAAAAATGCGGGATGAGGCCATTGATCAGGCGCGTTACCGTTGTCTTGCCGCAGCCGCTTCGTCCGCATAATAAAACGCATTCTTCCGGCGCGATTTCCAGGTTGACATTCTCTATTCCATCGTACCGCTCTCCCTGATAATTGAACGTCACATTTTTGATTGTGATCAAGCGCTCACTCCTCTCATACGATAAAAGCGGCGAATAGAAACGCCGTGAAGCAAGCGGTGCAGGCAGCGTCTACCCAACGAAAGCGTATTTGCTGCAAGCAAGTGCGCGGCTTTGGATTTTCAATTCCCCGCGTGACGGACGCGGCGGATAGCTCGTCCGCAATTTTGGAGGCGGACATCATCAGGGGCACATATACGCATTCCATCGTTTGTCCTGGATTTTTGATAAGACCCCACAGGGAGAAGGAAACATCGCGCATGCGCATGGCGTCCTTGATGTACCCCCATTCCTCAGAAATCATCGGGAAGTAACGCAGCATAACTGCGAGCGGGATGACCACGCTTTTAGGTATGCACAGCCGGTTCATGGCCGCCATAAATTCGCTCACCCGTGTGGTGGTTATCAATATGCCTCCCAGCATAACGCAAGGAAAAAGTTTTCGTATATAAATAGCAAATGTCACAATGATAAATTTAAGCACATCCGGCAGGTAATCGGTTCCCGCAACCTGGATGATAATCAAGATAAAGTACGCGACGGTCATCTTGAGAGAAAATCGCGCTACGCCGCATAAAATACCAAAGATCATAATGGCAAGGGCTATCATCACTTCATACTTCAAGGATGGCATGAGGAACACAGAGATGTTCCCGATCAGCAAAATCAGCAGCTTTGTTCGTGGATCGATATGTATCAGCCCTTTTTGAGAGATTCCTGTTTGGAACAGAGGCTTCATCTACACGACCCCCGCCTTTTCAAACTGTTTTTTCAGCAATTTCTCTCCGAGCCATGCGCCAAGCCATGCAAAAAGCATCGTTCCAATAATCATGGCGGGCAACATCCAGCCCTGCGCCAGGGAAAGCATGGTATCCATGTAACCGGCCTCGGTTCCCTTGCCTATTAGATAATCTTTATAGGCATTTTGATTGATCCAGAGCATAATGTAGGAACCCATGGGATTGAGGGAAAACACCGCATACCCTAACATGTTCAGCTTCATGTTTTTGAATTTTCCTGCCCCGGAAATCAGCTCCGCAATGGCCGCGCATGCCACGTAGGCGACCGACCACAGCCAGTACATCCCTGTCACAAATATTAAAAGAGCCATAAGAATACTGAGAATCAGGATGGGGCCGTGCTTGGGAACTTTTGCAATCAGCAGCATATAGACCGGCGCAGGCAGCAGGGCGACGACGAGTGGAAACACATAGGTCAGCATCGGATTGGACGCAAAGAACGCTCCTCCGATCATAGTTATGATAAAGAACAGTGCGCTGAAAATACCGGTTGTAACTAAATCCTTAATGGTTAAACCCTTCTTTAACTCCGACAATACTTGAGTGGACATAACTTTTCCTCCTCGTTTTCCTCTCCTTGTTTCACCACATTGACGTGGCAAAACAAGAATGCTATACTGGCAATGAGTTAGGATTCTCTAACTCTCGTTGCATGAGCAATTATATTTAAGGTATGTCGGCAGCGTCAACGACCCCAAAAAGGTGTGTTTTTACCTACCGGAATCAATAAAGCCTACAAACACGTGGATTATATCGTTTGTTACGGTGAATAAATTTATCGTTTGAGGTATGAAAAAAAACAGACATGGACAGTATGTACCTTCATTGTATGGTGTAAAACCGTTTTACAGGAGGAATAATTGGCTTGAACACGAATGCATTCCTTGACAATGCATATGAAATCGGCTATGGCGTTTTTGCCAAGCGGCTTGCATTTGAAGAAGAAAAAGCAGATAAAGAAGCCTTCTTCCGGCCGTCCGCGCAGGACGGAGAGGGCATCATGTATCAGATCCATCCCGCGCCCGGACTTTTTGTTTCGGCGGGGGAATGGAGATTTTATCATGCGGCGGAGCGGCCATACTGGGTCGAGCAGATGTTTCTTGAAGTCTATTTATTGGAATCCGGTGGCGTTACGCTGATACAAAACGGAAAAAAGGCGTTTCCGGTTCCAACAGGCGTGAATATGTATATCAATAAACTGTCACAGGGCCGAGTCTGCTATGCTGCCAATACGCCCATACGCTACGTCAGCGTGCTGCTGTTTACCGATTTTCTTCAGAACCGGTTTCAGGAGTGTTTTAAGGAAGAGGATTTTGATATATCTGAGATGCTTCATTTTAAGACCTATAACTACAATACGCCGGAGGTTCAGTTGCTTTTTCTCCAATTGAAACAGAAAATGAAAGATCAGTTTAAGTCGCGGATGTATTACGAAAGCAAGGTCGGAGAGCTTTTATCCATCGTAATTAACAACTACAGGAATGAAAAGGAGCGAGTGGAAATCGTCAGAAAACGGCTTACCGCCGCTGACTTAAAACGTATGGAACTTGTTAAGGCAACCATTGACAATAACATTTTGGAGCCACCCGTCTTGACACAACTATGCCGGATAGCTACTGTAAGTGAATCCAAATTAAGAACCTCCTTCAAAATTGTCTATGGGAAACCCATAGGGGAATATATCCGGGATGCGAAAATGAAGCATGCCCTATTGCTATTGTCCGATTACCAAAGAACGATTTACAGTATCGCGTCCTATTTAGGCTATGCAAGCCCTGGCAAGTTTTCGATTGCCTTCAAAAAAGCATACGGCGTGTCGCCGGAGAACTACCGGAGAAGTATACGGACTTAATCATTGTGGCTTCTACCGCAAAGGGAATACAGGAAGCCAAAAGAACGTGGAAATAAACTTCCCCGTTTTTCTTTTTTGAGAAAATAGCCTGCGCTTTTGTATACTTTCTCTCCGGTTGACGGCAATCATGGTATCCTCCGTTGCCTAAGAGTTCCGGAGCATCTCTATCATGTTATATAGTGATAATATTAAAAGCGACACTGAATATGATTCAGTGTCGTACACTAAGATTCGGTCATAGAGGGAAGTGTATGTCCAGAACAGTAAAACCACCGGATGAACGGCAGCAGGAATTGCTCGACATTGAAAAAAACACTTACTTCGGATATATATTACCAGCGGGTTAAGGAGGGAGATCGTTGAGAGATACGGCAATTTGCCCATGGTGGGCAGGCATGAAATAATCCGTAAAGAATCCCGATCAGTCTGCTGTAGAAGGGAACTGCATATCATGGCAAAAAGCACATCCGCCATAAATAAAAGCGTAATTTTTAAATCATTATTCCTTGTTGTTTTCGTCACAGCCCTGGTATTCCTCTGTGCGGGCAAATGGCCATATTGGCAGGGCGTCCTGTACTGCGTATTGATGATATCTATGTTTCTTATATCGGCGCTTTTCGTTGTGCACAACCCCGACTTGATCAATGAAAGGCTGAAGCCGGGTGAGGGAGCCAAGACTTGGGACAAGATGTATCTGACGTTTTCAACACTTCTATTTTTCATCACTATCAGCCTTTCCGCGCTGGATTCCGGAAGGTTTAAGCTGTCGTCCGAATTGCCCGCATATGTTTATGGGATCGTCTCCGTGACTTATATCGCGGGCAATTTGATATTCGCTTGGGCTAAAAAGACAAACCAATTCTTTTCGTCGGTTGTACGCA
Organism: Desulfitobacteriaceae bacterium; assembly: GCA_035561335.1. Classification (GTDB taxonomy): domain Bacteria; phylum Bacillota; class Desulfitobacteriia; order Desulfitobacteriales; family Desulfitobacteriaceae; genus UBA2264. The sequence continues at coordinate 1,084 of DATMXV010000302.1, read as the reverse complement.
TACAAAGAGATCGTGGTCACACGGTATGCCAGGACGGACCATACCGATATGTCAGGCATCCCGGCTATTTGGGCAGTTTTTTGCATACGGCCGTCACACCATTGCTTTTCGGCTCATTATGGGGGCTGATACCCACCGGCATTGCGCTCGCTTTGATGATAATCCGGACCGCGCTGGAAGACAAAACGCTTGAAAATGAGCTGGAAGGATATAAAGAATATCAGATGAAAGTGAAATACAGGCTGATACCGCTGATTTGGTAGGCGTGCGCGCCGATCCCGCCGCAAACAAAGAGACGCTGGGGAACCAGCGTTCTTTCCGAAAATTGGACAAGCTCTCCATATGAATCATGAGTGGTCAAAATTCTTCTTCCATGATGGCGTTTATCCACAGATTTACTAAATGCACGGCGCCGCGAAAACCCACGAAAGGCGGCTCAAAGGGATACAAGCGCCATTTTAAATCCGGATTGGCTATCTGAAGCTCCGCATCGCGCCCAGCCCAATGAAGCGCCTCGCCGCTGGCCATGAGCAGCGCTTTTCCCTGGCTCCGGATCGCCTCCGTCCACTGTTCCTCCGCGAAATAAGGGAGTTCCTGCGCCGCCATGTCGGGGCTGTCGCACCAGCAGGCGCCTTTGGAAAGGGAAAGCTCGTTGCAGGCAAAGGAAAGGATGCCTTTGACCACGTCGGCGTGTCCACCGGCGGATAAGCGCGCGTTCTCCGGATGCTCCCGGGCCACATGCCGGAAGATCGGCAGGGCGGGAGAAATCAGCCGAAAGGCTTCCTCCCGCTGCCCTTCGGCAAAACTACGGTTAAAAGGCATGCCCGTAATCTGCGACACCCGTTCGATCCATTCACAGGTTCCCTGTATGCCGTAGGGCCGTGCGGACAAATACGGTGTGCCGAACTGCTTTTGCAGGTGCTCGGCGGCAAACTCGCCCTCGCGGCGGAGTACCAGATTGACATGTGCGCCGCCCATCTGCTCGATTTGCTCCACCGACGTATCCGAGGCCATGACGCACAGCGGCTTCATTCCGAAGGCGCCTTCCATGATGCGGACGAGCTCGGCCGCGTCCGCCTGGAAA
>DATMXV010000301.1:0-20601 GCA_035561335.1 Desulfitobacteriaceae bacterium | reverse complement strand
ATGTTTTATTGAGATAATATTTTGATGGTTATGGAGGGAATTTTGTGCGGGTAGTGATAGTCGGGGCCGGTAAAGTCGGATATATTCTCGCTCAACGTCTGTCCGAAGAAAATCATGATGTGATAGTTATTGAGAATAACGAGGAGCGTCGCGGTATCGTAGAAAGCACATTGGATGTCATGACTATTCAGGGAAATGGAGCAAGTCCTGCGCTGCTCCTGGATCCGCAAATCCGTGATTCGGATCTGATGGTTGCCGTTACCGACAGTGATGAAATCAATATGATTGCCTGCATGGCTGCGAAGCAAGCTGGATTCAAGCGAACGATAGCCCGTATCCGTAGTCAAGAATATGCGGAACAGGACCGTCTCAAATTGAATGAATCATTGGGAATATATTTAACAATTAACCCGGAAATGGTCACCGCAATTGAAATCAGCCGAATATTACTTACACCGGCGGCCTTGGATGTGGAAGAATTTGCAGACGGGCAGGTCAGAATGATTGAAGTTAAAATTACTCCTGACTCCAAGCTGATCAATCAACCACTCAAAAGCCTGAGACTCCCCCCTCACATTTTGGCAGCAGGAATTTTGCGTCGGGACCGTATGCTTATACCTCATGGATCGGACATGATCCTGGCTAATGACTGTGTCTTTTTTGTGGGAGAATATTCTGCAATTAAAAAATTTGAAGATAGCTTTATGGTAAGAAAATCCAAAGTAGAGCGCGTTATGATTATTGGAGCAGGACGGATAGGCCGGCATCTAGCTGCTATTTTAGAGAAGTCCGGGATTTCTGTCAAAGTAATTGATAAGAACCAGGAACGCTGTCAAGAACTTGCGAAACAGTTGAAAAACGGACTTGTCCTGTGCGGTGATGGTACTGATTTTGACTTGCTTTCCGAGGAAGGGGTTGGAAAAGCGGATGCCGTTATTTGTTTAACTGACGATGATAAGTTAAACCTTCTTTTAGCTTTGATAGCCAAACACATTGGAGCGGAAAAGACATTTGTCCGGGTAGGGCGCTCAGAATATGTCTCGCTCATGGAAAAGGTAGGAGTGGATGTCGTCCTTTCTCCCCGTTTGCTGACAGCCGGAGTTATTCTTCGTCAGGTACGAAGAAGTGAGATTGTCTCTGTTGCCCTGCTTGAAGGAGCCAAGGCTGAAGCCATGGAAATTATTGTTGCCGCGCACAGTCCTGTTGCTTTCAAAAAAATAAGGGACGCCAAACTGCCCCGCGATTCATTGATTGGCAGCATAGTACGCAAAAAAAAGATGATTATCCCAAACGGAAAATCTGTACTTGAACCAGGAGACAGGGTCGTGATTTTTGCCTTGCCGGATACAGTTCCTGCTGTCGTCAAACTTTTCGAGAATAAACCAGGGAGTAAATAAGATGAATTATCGGCTTGTACTTGCGATTCTGGGAAGGTTGTTAATGTTCTATTCCACTGTGATGATAATCCCTTTTGTAATAGCTGTCATCAATAAGGAGTCCAGCCTGAAGGCATTCCTGGTGTCAATTATTGTCACTGGAGTATTGGGTCTTATCCTGAAGAATCAAAAAAATTTAAGTATCAGAAAGATGGGGACAAGAGAAGCCATTGCCGTTGTTGCCGGCGCCTGGATTTCGGCCATTCTCCTCGGTGCTTTACCTTTTAGTTTCTCTGATACTGTATCAACCTATGTTGATGCACTCTTCGAAGCTGCTTCGGGACTGACTACAACCGGAGCGAGTATCATCAGCGATGTCGAAGTTTTGCCTTCTTCAATATTATTATGGCGAAGCCTGACCCACTGGCTTGGTGGAATGGGGATAATTGTTCTGTTCATTGTTTTGCTTCCGAATACGGGTGTAGGTGCGGTACATTTATTTAATGCGGAGGTTACCGGTCCCATGAGTGAGCGGATTATGCCGCGAATTCGCGACACGGCACTGACCCTCTGGAAGATCTACATTTTTTTGACAGCGGTGCTTATCTTGCTGCTCTGGCAGGCGGGGATGAGTTTTTTTGATGCCATCAACCACGCCTTTTCAACAATGGCGACAGGCGGATTTTCGACAAAGAATATAAGTATAGCGTTTTACGATAATTTATTAATTGAATTGATTATTTCTTTTTTTGCGATTTTAGCCAGTTTAAATTTTGGGATTTTCCTCTTGACATGGCGCAAGAAAAGCCTGAAGCCTTTTCGCAACCCAGAATTACTGACCTTCCTGCTGATCATTTCCGCTGCCACATTTCTAATTGCCGGAAGTCTCTGGCTGTGTTCAGGGGAATCCTTGGGATATGCTTTAAGGCATGCATTCTTTCAGGTGGCTTCGATCACAACTTCCACAGGTTTTTCCTCGGCAGATTTTAACCTGTGGCCCGCTATGACTAAACTGATTCTGTTAATATTGATGTTTATCGGGGGATGCGCCGGATCAACAGCCGGAGGTATAAAAGTATCCAGGATCATGATACTTGTGAAGAGTATCTGGAATGATCTGAAAAAAGGGGTACACCCAAATGCTGTTTCCAACGTTAAGCTTGGCGGAAAACCGGTCAATGCCGCTATTTTGAACCGTGTTGGTGTTTTTTTCTTTCTCTATATGTTGATTTTTGCTCTGGCCAGTATTATCATTGCCGGGACTGGTTTAGAGCCTTTTGATGCTATAAGTGCCGTGGCAGCTTGTCTTGGAAGTACCGGGCCAGGTTTTGGAGAAGTTGGTCCGACCACAACCTTTGCCGGTATTGGTCTTTTCGGGAAGAGTATTTTAATTTTTTGCATGCTTCTGGGACGTCTGGAGTTCTTTACTTTGCTGATCCTTATTCGTCCGGAATTCTGGATTAAAAGGAAGGGCTGGTAGCCTGCCTCCTACTAATTAATCTCAGTTGACCAAAATAAATTTATCCGTTTTGATTTAATATTATTTATTATTACATTATAATTTAAATCAGAGATACATGAGGTATCGTTTCCAGGTTAATATAATCTCGTGTGAAAACCGAGGTGTAGGGTAACAAAATGTTGTATTAGTTAGAAGGCGTGCCCGGAGGAAAAATAGTTCCAGGGGATTAGCTTTTATAGTCAAGACTAGATGGCGGGTAATTAGGATGCAAAATGGAATCTAAAGGAAGCAGAAAAGTGAATCAAATAAATGAACGAAGGGTTTCTATTATACTCTTTTCCTTTTTCTCCTCTTGGCAGCTGGCATTTCCCTTTCAAGGCCAGATCCTGTATGCGCTTGCAGACTACCACCATATTTCTGCCGAGGGATTTGTTTTTGGGGCAATTGCAGCTATTTTAGCCGGATTGTTGCTCTCTGGTACTATCATCAAAACCATTTTTATGGCGAAACGGCTTATGCAGATTTCCGTTGCCTATTGTATTGTAGCTTCCGGGGTGTTTTTCCTGTCACCGTCATTTTTGTGGTTTATTGGATTGCTGACGGTTTCCTTACTGACAGGCAGCTGTGTGGCGGCTTGGGGTTTCTATTTTAAAAGGTATACCCTAAAAAACGAAAGGACTAAAACAGCTGCTGATGTTCTGATTTACTCGAATATATTGATGATTCTGCTCAACATAGCGGCGCTTCACATCTCGCCTCGCATAGGGCTTGGCCTGTCCATGCTTATGCTTGGAGCCGCGTTTTTATTTTTGCTCAGACTTCCTGAAACTGCTGAAGCCACAGATTCTATCTATCATGAACATGTTGTTAATCCTGTCAGTATCGTAAATCCCCTTGCTTTATTATGCTTGTTTATTGTAGTTATTACCATAAACTCCGGACTCATGTATCAGGTAATCAACCCTGCTTTCAAACATCTTGGCTGGCTGACAAGCTGGTACTGGGCAACCCCTTATATCATCTCTATTTACATCATGAGCAAACTATCTAAAAAAACAAACTGTGCCTACATACTTAATATTGCTATCGCGATGATAGGTTTTTCATTTATCTTGTTTATGCTTTTCGACCGTTCGGCATGGAGCTATATAATTATCAACACTCTTATGCTGGGTGCCTGCGGTATATTTGATTTGTTCTGGTGGAGCATTTTAGGTGAAATGCTGGATTTAGATAATAATCCTGCAAAGGTCTTTGGAATCGGATTGTCGGCAAATGTTCTGGGTGTTCTTTTGGGAGGGCTCATTGGCAAGGCAATCACAGCGTCGGACATACAAAGCCCAAATACCACACTACTGGCGTTGGGTGTTGTTTGTATTACACTTGTTTTACTTCCCCTTCTGCAAAAAAGTCTGCTCTTTTTGCTGAAGGAGCATGCATTCCTGACAATGATTTATGAGATACCCCCAAACAAACAGAACAATATTATACGCGATTTCACCTTATCAGGGCAGCTCACAGAGCGTGAGGGCGAAATCGCCGCCCTGCTGCTAATGGGCAAAACTTATCGAATAATTGCAGAAGAATTGCATTTAAGTAAAAATACGGTTAAAACGCATGTAAAAAACATTTATTCCAAGACGGGAGTCCAAAACCGGACGGAACTAATAAACAGAGTGCTGAAAATAGAGTAGTTTTCCTTGAAATCTCGTTGGAAAATTTATTAATAGCGGCTTTTCAAACCCTTAACCCCAAAAGGTGAGGGTTTTTTTGCATATAATCACCCTGTTTGGTGAAGCGCTATTGGGCCAATAAGAGTAAAATAAATAATGGTTGCTTACTTAAGGGAAGAGGTAATTATGAAAATTTGTTACATAAACAAAAAGGTATTGGAATGCAATCCTTTTCGGAGAATTATTTATATAGCAATTGCTATTTCCGTCATCCAGCGATAATAAACTGGATTTTTTAATTTGGTTTAACAGGAGATGAAGCGCCATAAGGAAACTTTATAATAATATTCCAAGCTGGAATGAAGCCTTGCCCGGTTAAATAATGATGAATTTCAGGTTCTTAGCTAATATCAGAATGTAATAATTAAGGTTAAAGGAGGTATCAACAAGCACATGAATACAGTGGTACCAATATCTCGTTGGAAAACAGCCCTTAACATGATGATTAATCCGGGCGAAGTAGTTAAGAATCAGATGGGAAAGGTCCCCTGGCCCTATTCTTTGCTGGTATCGGGTTTATCGTTTACTCTCTTTTTCCTGCAGACCGGACTGGATATGCTGCGATCAGGTCAAATCGAGACTTCAGGGGTCATTCTTATTAGTATGCTGGGGTTGCTTTACGGCACGGCCGGAGTGGCCTTAATTGCGGTGATGGTCTGGGCTCTGGCTCAGGCGGGAGAACGTAATATCACCATGGGATGGGCGGTATCTTCCTTTGCTCTGGGTTATTCAGCTACCCTTGTTTATGCTGTGACCGGAATTATTTTTTCTTTGCTCTTTGGCTGGAAAACAGCGGTTGCCTTTGGGGTGACCGGAGTGTTATGGGCGCTCCGGCCCACTTTGTTTACTATTAAACAGATGTCAGGGGAGCGGGTGGCTTTCAGTATCGCCATGACCACCATATGTGGGGCTATCCTTTTAATAGGATGGGGTCTGTTGGGGAGTTTTGAGTTTAGAATATAACTACTGACGATCAACATGATGCAGGAGGCTGATGGCAGTGGAACTGAGATTAGGTTATAAAGACAATGCCGGACCGGGTAGAGTTAAAGATGGGATCAAATTCTGGCCGGTATACTTGTGTTTCATCATATTCGGGGCGATTATTCCATTCACAAAACCGGAGCCGAAAGTTACGACATTGCTATTATCGCTTTTTATTGCTCTGGCAGTTGGCTTTTTAGCGGTCGGTCTATTAATCAGGTTGCTTACAGCGGTGAATGGGGTTTTGGAGCAGAACAGCCGCCAATTGGCCCGGGAAGCAGTATCAACCGGGATGTTATTCATGATCCCCTTTACGGTTCTGGCGGTTTTGGCCCAACTCTTGCTGCACTGGGACGCGGTAATGCCTTTTGCGTCGGCGGCTATTATGACCGCGGCGGCTACAGCCGGCGCCGAAGTGATGAAAAAGGGAGCCACGGGGATGAAAAACGTGCTGTTGCCGTCGGTCGTGGCTTTTATACTCTCCACCGGCTGGATGATGTTGGTGGGGCTGCTGCCGTAAGGATGAAGGGGGTGCTTAGCGTGTCCATATTAAATCTGGCAAGAAATAGGGGAAAAATTCAAAAAAACCTGGTGGGGACAATTACTTTTTGTATGATGTTTATGATACTGATGGCCGCAGGTTTTCCCAGAACAGCTCTGGCCGGAAGCGTTGGTAGCGTGGTTGCTGAAGTGGTCAGCCGAAACCTTAAATCACCCGAAACGTATTCTGGTGTGGAAGAGACAACAGAGCCAGGTGGAAAATTTAGATTTAATTCGGCAAGAGGTGGTCTAGAAAAGGGCACTGCTCAGATTGTTATAGATGAACCGCTTGATGGTACGAGCATGCAGGCAATAATCGATATGTACGATTTTGTAGAAAGCCAAATAATACCAATGCAGGGCTACGAAATAAAGCAGGGTACTCCGGAATTTTTTCCCGATGACCTTGTTTTAGTGGTGGAATTACCGGATTATTTGATTAGGGTTAAGGTAGTTAATACTGGCAAAAGTAAGGCCAGTGATTTGCAGACGGCTAAAAGCCTGCTCCAGCAGTTATTGGACGGCCTGGAGCGTGATGGCCTGTTGAGTCTGGCGGCTCCGGATATCAAAGTAGCTACCCCTGCCGAAGAAAAAACACAGCCGGGTACATCGGCGGTTGCCACCGGAAAGCCGCTGGATGAACCGGTAAAAATATCAGATACCATGAATATAGCCGGGGTTTATAACGGGCCCACCGTTCCGACTACCTTTACCATCAGCAGTCCCCATCTGGTAACCTACATATCCACTTATCACTGGAATAATGCCCGGGGAGCGGCCGGCGGCACCATTGCCCTGCAGGGCAGCGACGGGAAGGTGTACGGGCCCTGGCAGGTCAGCACGCGGCCGGGCCAGGGGGGAGTGCCCAACGCATACTGGGAAGTATCTCCCAATGTTGTCATTCCGGCCGGGACTTATACGGTGATCGATTCGGACCCGGCCACCTGGTCTCAGAATTCTCAGTCCGGCGGCAAAGGAATGGGAGAGGTAAAGGCTACCCCTCATTTTGAAGTTACCGGCGGTTCAGGGAACGATCCGGTTCCGGGTGCTAAAAATGGCAGCCGGGCGAACGAAACTGTTAAGGGAGAGAGTCCGGCCGGAGTCGGTGCCGTTGGGAAGATACCCGGACCCTCCAACGTTACCGAGGCAGTAGTCGGTGTGGCAGTCCCAGGATTGATTGCCACTGTGCTGGGGGCTTTGGCAGGATCAGGCGGAGGCGGGGGTCTGGGGCCTCCGCTATCCGGAACTCCTATATATCCAAGTGGAGGCGGACATTTTCCCGGAGCAGGAGGAACACCTGGAACTGGTACCGGGCCGGCAGGTATAGTTCAGGCAACTAATCAAATAGGACGCAGGAAGCCGGGAGACAACCATGTACCAGGGACCGTATCCGGAACAGGTTATGTGACGGAACAGGATACTTCCCGAAATAATGTAAATGATGAAATATTGATCGATACCAAGGATATGTTTGAAGGTATTCCAGCCCCGGGAAGTGCTCCGATTATCGATACAGCAGATGAAACGGGCATGTTTGTACAGTCCGAGCCCGGAATAATAGTCGAGACCGTGGAAGAAGGCGGAGGAATTAGACCGGGCTCCAGTACCATTATAGATACTGCAGAAGAGGCGGGAGTATTTGTCCAGCCCGGATCCGGCATAATTATCGAGACCATCCAGGAAGAGGCGGGGATAATAAAACCGGGTTCCGGGATTATGGTTGACGATTCTGACAGCGGGATTCTGATCGACACCAGCGCATTGGAAGATAAGCCTCCCGTTGGAGCAGAAGCAAATGTTGCTGATAGTGAAGCTGGGAAAGTATCAACATCTGGCACTGAAGTAGAAGCGACTGTGCTTAGTGAAGAAAGCACCTATGACCGTGAAGGCTTCAATAAAGAAGGTTATGATGCGCAGGGCTATGACCGGGAAGGCTTCAACAAAGAAGGCTTTGACGCCCGGGGCTATGACCGTGAAGGCTTCAACAAAGAGGGCTATGATGCGCAAGGCTATGACCGTGAAGGTTTCAACAAAGAGGGCTTCGACGCACAGGGCTATGACCGTGAAGGCTTCAACAAAGAGGGCTTTGACGCCCAGGGCTATGACCGGGAAGGCTTCAACAAAGAAGGCTTTGACGCCCAAGGCTATGACCGTGAAGGTTTCAACAAAGAGGGCTATGATGCGCAAGGCTATGACCGTGAAGGTTTCAACAAAGAGGGCTTCGACGCACAGGGCTATGACCGTGAAGGCTTCAACAAAGAGGGCTTTGACGCCCAGGGCTATGACCGTGAAGGCTTCAACAAAGAGGGCTATGATGCGCAAGGCTATGACCGTGAAGGCTTCAACAAAGAGGGCTTTAACGCCCAGGGCTATGACCGTGAAGGCTTCAACAAAGAGGGCTTTAACGCCCAGGGCTATGACCGTGAAGGCCTCAACAAAGAGGGCTATGATGCGCAGGGCTATGACCGTGAAGGCTTCAACAAAGAGGGCTATGATGCGCAGGGTTATGACCGGGAAGGTTATGGACGTAATGGGTTTGATGCGCAAGGGTTTGACCGGGACGGCTTTGACATTAATGGCTACAATGCTAAAGGCTATAACCGCAGCGGTTATGATGCGGAGGGCTACAATGCGGCTGGTTTGGATAAGGAAGGTTTTAACAAGCAGGGCTGGGATAGAGAAGGTTATGACCGGGACGGCTTCAATGAAGCAGGTTGGGACCCCGATGGTTATGATAAGGCCGGTTATGACCGGCAGGGGTATAACCGGGAAGGCCGGTCGAAGGCAGGTTATGATGAAAGTGGCTATGACGAAAATGGCTATGATAAGGACGGCTATAACGAGAACGGAGTTGATAAGGACGGTTTTGACCGGGAGGGATTTGATTACGAAGGCTATAACCGCAACGGTTACGACCCCTGGGGTTACGACAAACGGGGTTACGGCAAAGACGGTTACCACTGGAGCGGATACAACGCCGACGGGTACGACCGTAGCGGGCGGCACTGGAGTGAAAACCCCTTTGAGAGAGACAGTTCCTCCGGGGTTCACGCTACAGGCAGTCCCTTTGATGTAGATACCGGCGGTGATGGGGTTTATCGTGTCGGCGGCAATGCGCGCAGTCCTTTTGATGGAGAAAAGGTCATCCCACATGGTGTTGACCCGTCGAAATGGAAGCCGGAGAAGCCGCCTTTAGGGGAACCGTATCCCCAAACCGTGGAAAAATACGGGGCCAAACCCTGGACAGACGAGATACCGCAGCCGGAAGCGGAAAAACCAAGCGTTCCGGTCCAGGAAGATACCGGAGTAATTGGTCCGGAAGATCCTATGAATACATTAAAAAACCATGATATCGGCGAGGGTGGGGAGACGGTGCCCGAAGGTCAGCCAGGACCCGGCCGGTCTTTACCGGAAGAAGGCGGGCCTGAAAATACCGATATTCCTGGCGATACCCCGGTTGACGCCCAAGGAACCGACACATTCGAGTATACGGATCCGGAAACAGGCCTGACTTCCACTTATGAATATGAACCTGGTTACAATGGTCCCCGCCAGGGAGATAGGCAAATATTGGTGGGTAAAGGGGATGGACAAACTTATGAAGTAGAGTTTAATGCGGTTAAGGGTAAATGGATTAATACAGAGTCAGGTAATGAATTCGATCCGGACGAGTTTGACCGCTGGCAAAACGATGTGGCCGAAGACCGGAGCCGCTCAGCTGCCGACCTGGCAAAGATGGGCGCCCGCCAGGATGCCCACAGCCAGGCTGTCGATCAAAACCTTGCTGACTGGAAGCGTCTGGAGCAGATGCAGAAAGCGGCTGAGAAATATAATATCGGCGAACCGGGCGGTCCCGGGGATGTGGATAAAGCTATCCAGAAGCTGAAAGACGATATGCTGGCCGGGAAAGAAATTGACCGGGGGCGGATGGAGCAGATCAACAAAATCATTGACGGCCGTATCCAGGGGAAAACAACTGCAGATACCGGGGAACGTTGGAAAGAAGATTGGTTTAAAAATCTAGGCTGGGCACTGGAGGCCAATGCGGCAACCGCCAAGGAAGTAGTGACAGGGGAAAAGGCTGATGGCAGTTTTTCCGGGTGGGGCACGCTTGCGCGTATCATGATTACCGCTGCTTCCGGTGGGGTAACCCTGGCTGGGGGGACGGTCGGGGGACACGCAGTGGCACTCACATCAGGATTTGTGATGGATGGGGCCCTGACGGTGGCTGAGGCCATGTACCGCATCAAGGACTCAGTAGAAAAGGGAGAATCAGATTTCAGAGCGGTTTCTAAGGCCATTGGAATGGTGGTTTTATCAGAAGAACTGAGTTGGCTGGCAGGCAAGGCCGGCGGAAAGTTAATGGGAGAGATGCTGGAACGATTCCCGGCATTTACGAATAAAGCGGCTGACTTTATTGAAAGTTCTTTATTAAGACTCAGTGCGAAAAATCAAATGCTTAGTAAGGCGTTAGGACTTATCAGCAAAGAATCAGCAGAGGAATCCATTGATCAAATCAATAGACGATTGGTAGATATAGGCAGCGATGAAACTGCCAAAGGTATCATAAAGAACGCCAGGGTTGATTACGGATTGTCGGTTGCGAACTCTTTCGATGATGTAACCAAAGCAGGCAAAGCAGTTACCGGCAGCGGGGATAATGTTCTCAAGGGAACTAGTAAATTATCTTCCAGTGGCTGGTCTGATACAGTTGAAGGTGGAGGCAAAGTAGCTTCCGGTAGTGTTGATGGCAAGGCAAAAGTAGCAGGCAAAGCAGTAACTGCGACTAGTGACGATATGGCAAAAGGAGGCGGCAGAGCAGTATCCGGTAGGAGTGATAATATTGCCAAAGGTACCGGCAAGACAGCATCTGAGACCAGTGATAATGCCGTAAAAAGAGTGGCGACTGGTGTGGATGACGGCACGAAAACCACTGTCGGTCCCGATAGGACTCCGCGGAGCGGCGCCGCTGGAGACGGGCCGGGTGACCCGGGAGGCCGTCCGCCCGGAGGCGGTAATGATGCTGCCGGGGCAGCAGGAGGAAACGCGCCTGATCTCCCGCTTAACCGCGGGGCAAGGACTCCTGAAGAGGTCTTGGCTGACCCGGCCGCGGTTGCCAGGGCGGAAAATACCGTACAAAACAATGTGCGGGATTTTGACAGGCTTCCTCCGGCCCGGCAACAGGAGCTTATCAGGGAACAGGCAATATACGATGAGTACCGGATGCAGGCTGAGGAAAGGACCTGGAATCTGGCTGAGAAGGTTCAGCGGGGAGAACCGCTGACCGTCAGGGATATTATAGAGATGAAATCCGACCCGGCTTCGATGAGGACCCTGAAAAATATCAGGGAGGTTGACGGTCTGGGAAGTCAATTGACTCCGCAAGAAGCCCAAAGGATCCAAACAGAGTTCAACCGTACTATGGATGAATGTATACATCAGCCTTCTTACCGGTCGGTAGAGAATCATCTGAGTGGCAGATTCTCCGGTACCACCGGTGAGATAAGGTGTAGAACGGTGCGCACACCAGGTGCTCAGCCGGATCCATGGAATATTAATACTGATAATGATGTTGTCGCTGAACGTTTGGTAAATGGTCCTAATGGACCTGAGTGGGTGGAGATACCCAAATCAGAATGGGAAGATGTTTATTATAAATCCTTTGCGGAAAATTCCGGCTTTAGTGTTGATGAAGCAGCCAGGCGATTCCCGGACAAGAATTGGGCGGATATGGATGATGCCGCACGCTATCGGGAATGGGCAGGGCAGCATGAGGAAGGGGCTATGGATCAATTTGATCCTATGGCTGCCCGCGACTTCAGCGACCAGCGTACAGCTATACTTAACGGGGAACGTCCGGAGGGACCATTATTGGATAGGGAAGGTCGTTTGCTCAGGGATCCTCTTGATTCAGAACAACTTGGGATGATGGAAAAACATAAAATGAATGACTACTGGAACAAAGGCGATACCCCGGCGGAGATCATGAAAAATCAGACTGAGTCCCTGGAACAATTGCGTAAGACCGCACGCCTGGCCGATAGTCTTGAAGGATGTACGCAAAGTATGCCGCCTAATATGCAAGAGGCTGTCAAAGTTATTAATAATAACGATCTGTCTCCGGCTTTACGCATTGCACGTCTGCAGGAGCTGGGTTATCAGTCTCCGGGAGACTTGACGGAAAAACTGACCAGCCGTATTGGGGCTTACCGGATCGGGAACAGATAGCAGAGGAAATATTATCAAGTCAGGAGGCAAAAGCATGGAGATGAATCAGGATAAGATGGCCAACACCGAAATATTCAAGCTGTCACCGGTGGATATCGACTATCTGTTCAGGCGTTCGGGACTGAAGGGGAACAGTCTTTCAGCTTTCCGGTACAATGCTGAACAGGCAGCCACCGGCAGCCCATCGGAATTTTTCAAAGCACTGGCTGAAAGCCCCAGGTTCAATCAGATTGTCCGGCGCTTACTGGAACCGGATTTAAAAATTGAATTTAAGCGCGGCGGGAACGGTACTGCTGAAGAAAAATACCATGTCCTGTTGTCCGGGCAGGATAAAGCCGTTGCGGCACAGTTTGTGAACTCGGAGGGAGATTTACTGGTACTCCTGTTTGATGACTGGGAATCGTACCTGGAATGGTGGTCAGGCATATATGCCTCAACGGGTATGGGTAATTACCAGGTCGTGTTCCCGGACATTATGGAAACTGAAGTCTTGATTTGCGCCCTGCACTGTATAGATATCTATCGCCGCTCCTATATGGAAAGTATGCTGGAGTACAGTGGCAATTTAAATTTATCATTGGCCACCCAGGATTTTGTCCAGTTGCTGAAAAGGGCTTTAAGCAGCCAAGATAAACGTTGGTTGCTGCCCACCCTGTTCGAACTTACCCCTGGTCTGAAAAACAGCAACATTTCCTTGAAACCGGAGCATATCAGGCAGGCGGAGGAAATAGGTTTTGCAGTCAGCAATGAAGGTGTATTGACACTGGATGAGCGGGCAAGAATCATGGGCACTGAATTTATCACCAGTTGGATGGGTGCGGTTGGTTTCCGGGCAACTTCTCTAATCAAAGAGGAAGAACGCAGCCTTTCCCAGGTATTCCTGGCGACAACCGCCTTTGCCAATCATCTGTGTTCTTTTGAAAACGGGGCGGAGGGCGATACCCGTTTTCGTCACCAGGCCCTTAATGTGCAGGAACTTAAACAGACCCTGGCTAAATGGATGGAAGCTTTGCAGAAAGTTATTGGTCAGCCGGTACCGGCTAAAACTGGAGAATCAACCGCGCCCAAAACGAAATTCTGCGGCCATTGCGGGGCAGAAATAAAAGCGGGCAAGAAGTTTTGTACCGCTTGCGGCAGTGCGATTTAAAGGAAGTGAAAGAAGATGGGCGATATCAAGGGCTGCCGGCAGTGTGGAGCTGAACTTGTACCCGGTGATAAATTTTGCGGTGATTGCGGATCGCCGCTGCCGGCAGCAGCGGAATCCGGGGTTAACGGGCCTCTGCCTGCCAATCCTATGGGTCAGGCCTCGCCGCCTGCCAACGCCGGCCGACAGCCGGCAGCCGCTCCTTTGCCCTCGGCTGCGCCTGTACCACCACCGGTCAGGGGGCTGCAACCAGGAAATGTCTCCAACCTTGGCCGAAGCAGCGGCGTTAACAAGAATACCCTGCTGATAATTTTCTCCTTGCTGGGGATACTGTTCCTGGCCGCTGGCGGGATATACTGGTGGATTTCCCGGGGCGAAGAAACCGGCAAGGCGGCATCGTCCCCTATCGTTAATCAAGATAAAAGCAAGGCAACTACCGGCGGACAGTCAGGAATTTCTGCTTCTGCACCGGCAGTTGACCTGACCCGGGCTGCTGCCTACCTCCCGGAACCAGGTCTGAAAGCTACTTTTTTTGTGAATTACCCTGATGGCATGGCAGGAGTGGTCGAGCGCATCAGCGCCCGCGTGGTTTCCAATGAAGCGGTGCGCGTCAGTGAAGTGGAAACCGGGGTGGAACAGGGGGAAGCCTTCGGCTTTGGCTTCCATTACGTTGAACGGGCGGATGGCACCTATTACATCCCGGACCAAACCCCTGATGAAATATTCCCGGTTCTCAAGAACAATCTGAGCGTGGGGCAAACCTGGAATTATCAGGATGAATTCGGCCGGATTACCTGGACAGTTGCCGATATAGGGGTGGACTTAAACCTGGGCTTTACCATCTTTGAAGATTGCCTGTTGGTGAAGGAAGACAACCAGGCAGCCGGATTTCAGTCTGTCACCTACTATGCCCCGGGAAGGGGCAGTGTCCTGGTCCGCGACCCCAGTGGAGGGACCGAATATTATAAAATGACGGCTATGACCCTGATTGATGCTGCCCAGGCAGCGGATACCGTCAAAAAGTGGTCCCCTAATTACGCTTTAATCAAGGATGACCGCACACAGTATTGATAAGGTTCTGATTTTAACCGATCAGAGTCTTACAATCCTATAATGAAGGTAATGAAGGAGGCCTTAAAATGCCCGTATCTTCCGGGAAAATTGAATTATGGCGGCGTATCGCCTTATTGCTGGGCATAATCGTAGGTGTGGCCCTGTATTTCTATATAGCTCCGGCCATGGTCAGTGTAACCGCAATTGACTGGCAAAAAGAGCAAGCGGACGAACTGGACTCCGGTACGGGCTTTATCAGCCAGGAAAAAAGAAGGCTGAATAATTTGTCCCTCCCCGCATATATCCAGGAAAAAACTGGTGGGCAGGTGACGCCGGTCGACAGTGACCGGTGGCTGGAGTTTTTCCAACAGGTCCGGCTGGCTAGTTATGGAGATTATGAAAGTTTGGCTTTTGGTAACCGGGTCAGTGAAGAAGACCGGGATCCCTTCTGGAAACCTTCCAGGCCTGTGGCCGTATTCTTTAAACCGGGCGAAATCCCAATTGCCGAATGGGGGCTGGTTGCGGAAGACGGTAAGACGGCCTATATCAATACCAGTGCCGGCGGGCAATCCTTATATCTGCAGCTGAGCTACCAGGATTACCGCACTGGTATTTCGATCTCCAAACCGTACCGGACGGCTCCATCCTGGTTATATCATCCTTATCGCTACATCGGAATCGGGCTGTTGGTGTGCGGCCTGTTGCTCTATCTGTTCCTGCCCCGCCGCCAAAAACAGCCGGATGACATTACCTATTCCACTGGCAGCATGCTGGCAGGGGACTTGGTGGCAGTGATATTGTTACTGCCCTTTTTCGGGCTGCCATTTTTGGTCAACGGAGGTACAGTGCAGGCCCTAACCGGGATGTGGCCGTTCACCCTGATCATGTGGGGATTGGCATTCTTCTGCATAATATTGCTTTATTACAATGCCTGGTATGCATCCTGGCGTTTAGAACTGACGCCGGAAGCCCTGCACCTGATTACCTTCCGGGGTGTACGGAAATGCCGTTTCGACCAGATGGCGGCTGTTGATCTGGTTATGCTGCGGAATCCGGGCTGGTTCCGCAAACTAATGTTAGCGACTGCATTTTTATCTATGTTAGGAGGACGCACCTCCACCCAGCCGGCAGGCAGCGCTTTACTGGTATCTACTGCGGCCTATGGGGGCTTGGAGATCCGCGAAAGCAGCGGCAGCAAGCCATTGTATGTATGGTTTAGCAACCAAAATGGCGGGATAATCATCAATAATTTCAACCGGGTGCCGGCAGCCATTAAAGCTGCGGGTGTTCAATTTAATGACAGGCCCCAAGAGATAGAAGGATTTACCATGTTCATGTAATGGCGGTAGGCTGAGGTTCGGGATAGGATTCCCATACAGGACCCTGGTCCGGTGCCTGGTGCATGATGGGAAATAAATATATGAATAAGGAGGATGGGAAATGATTATTGGCATCATTATTGGGATTCCGGTAGTGTTACTGGGCATCTTTTTGGTCGCCGTCTACAACGGCCTGGTACAATTGCGGCAAAGGGTGCAAAATGCCTGGTCGCAGGTGGATGTGCAATTGAAGCGGCGCTATGATCTGATTCCTAACCTGGTCGAGACCGTAAAGGGTTATGCTGGTCATGAGAAGTCAACCTTGGAAAGTGTGACCAAGGCCAGAAATATGGCTGTGGCCGCCGGGAATGTCAGGGAGCAGGCCCAAGCGGAAAATATCTTGAGCGGAGCACTGAAGTCGCTGTTTGCCGTGGCCGAAGCCTATCCTGAACTGAAGGCCAATAGTAATTTTCTGCAGTTGCAGTCGGAACTGAGTGACACTGAGAACAAGATAGCCTATGCCCGACAATTCTACAATGACACGGTGCAGAAATTCAACACCAGGATAGAAGTATTCCCCAACAATCTGGTTGCCGGGATCCTGGGCTTTCAGATAGTAGACTATTTTACCCTGCAGGGGGAAGCCGAAGCCCGGCAAACTGTCAGGGTTGGATTTTAAAGATAGGAGTTGCCAGCATGAAAAGAAAAGAGATGGCGCGCCCCTGGCGTGTGGTCCTACTCAGTATGTTCATAGGGCTGTGCCTGACCTTGACCTTTGGTTCCGAACCTGCGTTGGCGCGCACCCTATCCATGGAGCGGGCGGTAATTGAGGCGGAGGTCCTGCCGGATGCCAGTATGATGGTTACGGAACACCTGACCGTCAAATTCTCCGGGCAATGGAATGGTTTTTATATCAAAATCCCCCAGGGTAAAACCCCGGTCGTGGACGTAGTGGTACGGGAAAAAGGCCAGGCCTATAAATTCAATCCCGGTACTGCCTACGGGCCGGCCGGTACCTATCTTCTCAAGAAGGAGGGGGACAAGGTGGTTATCGACTGGAGTATAACCGCCCAGGATGAAGTTCGCACCTTCGATGTCTCTTACCGGATTGTCAATGCGGTTCAGGTTAATAAGGATGTGGCCGAGCTTTACCGCAAGTTCATCGGGGAATCCAATGGGAACAAGATTGCCCAAGTCACAGTAAATTTAAAGCTCCCGGCCGGTGCGGCGCAATACAAACAGGGAGAAGACATACGTATCTGGGGGCATGGTCCGCTGACCGGAGAGGTAAATTTTAGCGGAACAAATTCAGTGGTATGGTCGGTGGAAGATCTGCCACCCTATACGTTCTTAGAAGGCCGGGTAGTTATGCCGCCTGTTTTATTTCCAGCCGCACCGGATGCTGCCCGAAGCGGTGAGACTGTTTTAGCTGCTGTCTTGGCTGAAGAAGAAGCTTGGGCCGAGAAGGCCAACCGGGAACGCTTGGCAGCCAGAATGGAATATGGCGGGGCAGCAGCCATTGTGGGCGCAGCCTTGGCCGGAGTATTATTGCTGTGGCGCCGGTTTGGACGCTCTCACAAATCCGCTTTCGAAGGGGATTACTACCGTGACCTTCCCGCTGCCTACAGCCCGGCGGAACTCAGCGTACTGTGGAACTTCAGAAAGATGCAAGCCCGTGATATAACTGCGACTATACTGGATCTGGCCAGGCGTAAATTCCTGTCCCTGGAGGAAGACAGCTTTGAAGTGCGCAAACTCTTAGGCAGTAAAAGGATAACTACCTATCGTCTTACTTTTATGCCCGCGCCGGAGCCGTCTATGTTAAGAAAACCGGAGGAAGCAGTTTTGCAGCCCTATGAAAAGCGACTGATAGAATACCTGCAGAAAAACATAGGCGGCGGCCAAAATTTTATAAGATTGACCGACATAGAAAACTATGCCGGGAAATATAGCCGGGACTTCCACGAATTCTGGCAGGAATGGACAGCCGGCGTTGTCGCTCAGGGAGAGCAACGGCAGTTTTTTGATAATACAGGCAAGATGCCGCTTTTCAGTATCTTGGGAGGTTTAGGGTTCTTCATCTTGGGAAGTATGTTAGCGGCCAAATTTGAGAACATAATCATAGGTTTTGCCCTGGTCATTGCTGGATCAATATTCCTGTTTATACCCCGCTTGTTCAAGCGGCGCTCGCTGACCGGACAGGAAGACTATGTGCGTTGGCAGGCATTCAGGAAATTCCTGCAGCATTTTTCGGAGATGGAGCGCCATGAAATCCCCAGCCTGATAATCTGGGAACACTACCTGGTCTATGCGGTTACCCTGGGAGTGGCCAAAGAAGTGATAAAACAACTGGAACTGGTATTTCCCAATCTGCAGGACGGTGATTACCGTTTTGGCTACGGATGGATGACCTACGGGACTTTCAATGGCATAAACAGTCTGAGTAATTCTTTTGATGGCATAGGAAATTCCTTTGAACAGGCCCTCAAGTCGGCTGAGAAAGCAGTCAGTAAAGCTTCCTCGGGCTCCGGCGGCGGGGGCGGATTCTCCGGCGGCGGCGGCGGTGGCGGCGGTGGGTCCAGTTATGGAGGCCGCTAGGTGAATAAAAAATCGGGAGGAGGGAATTTATGATTTGTCCTCAATGCGGCTTGGAATTTAGCCGGGATATGAAGTATTGTACTGCTTGCGGCATTCCCCTGGCGGATCCGGCGGAGCAGAAAGAGCCGGCAGCCCAGCCCCGGATTGGCTATTCATCCCTGATCAACGATCCGGCTTTTGCCAGGTATAGGCGCAATTCCATAATCTGGTCATTTTCTTTTGCCGCGATCCTGGCGGTTGCGGCGATAGCAGGGTTTTACATCTATGGGGAAACAAGTGCGGAGATGGAGAATCCCGAAGCCCTGTACATAGGGCTGGGCATTGGGGGTATGTTTCTGGTCATTGCTCTTTTGCAGACGATTGGCCGAAGTCGCAGTAAAAATTGGGATGGGGTAGTAGTCGATAAAAAGATCGAGAAAAAGAGACGCAGGGAACGGTCCGGCGATAATGAGCACTTGGTCAACTACCTGCTCTATACTGTAGTTTTCCGGACTGACCGCGGCCGCAGCTATGAAATTACGGCAGAGGATGACGACACACAATATAACTACTATCAGATCGGGGACCGCGTTCGCCACCACAAAGGCTTAAATACCCTGGAGAAATACGATAAATCAGGTGACAGCATCATCTTCTGCAACGCCTGCGCCAGTCTGAATGACATCCAGGATGACAAATGCTTCCGATGTGGCTGCCCGCTGCTGAAATAAAGGTTTAATTGAAATCCAAAACCATAAATTTCCGAGTTATTTAAAAAGCAAAATATCGTAAATAAAGGTAAGCGGAAGAGATAACAATAGACAGAATCATTAATGGAAAAGCAATTTTTAAATAACCCCTGAAAGAAAGGGGAGAACCGTTTTTCTCTGCTATTCCGGCGACAATAACATTTGCGGAAGCCCCGATCAGCGTTCCGTTGCCGCCAAGGCAGGCCCCGAGTGATAAAGACCACCATACAGGATTCAAATTTTCGATTCCTCCGAGCTGGCCGATAGATTGAATGAGCGGAATTATTGTAGCCGTAAATGGGATATTATCAAGAAAGGCTGAAACAATGGCAGACAGCCAAAGAATCATCATGGAAATTTGAAAAAGAGATCCTCCGGTAGCTTCAATTGATTTTTGCGCAATTACTTTCAGGATTCCAACCTGTTCCAGGGAGCCAACCAGAATAAATAGGCCTGCAAAGAAGAAAATTGTCGGCCATTCTACTGCCAATAATATATCTTCCGGTTCCTCCCTGGTGATAAGCAGGAGTAATGCTGCCCCGCTTAAAGCAACTGTGGCAGATTCTAAATGCAGAGACTGATGCAGGATAAACCCTAAGATGGTAAGGACGAGAACAATTAAGGACTTTTTTAATAATGCTCTGTCTTTCAGGGAATTATTTTCTTCAAAATTCATGATATCAGCTTTTAGCGCTTCTTCGGTAATAAGATCTTTGCGATAAATTATCCGGATTATTAACATTGTTACAATAAAAACTACAATTACCGGGATCGTCAGGTTTATAATAAAATCAATAAATCCCAGTTCGGTGGCACTTCCTATCATGATATTTGGCGGATCACCGATCAAAGTAGCCGTACCGCCAATATTGGAAGCGAGAATTTGCGTAACAAGAAAGGGAACAGGATTCAGGTTCAGGGCTGCAGTAATGGCAAAAGTTACAGGAACAATCAGCAATACTGTGGTGACATTATCGAGTAATCCCGAAAGGACTGCCGTAATTATAGATAAAAACAATAAAATATGCCAGGGATCACCTTTAGCCAATTTAGCTGCTTTAATCGCTAAAAACTCAAATACTCCGCTGCGCCTGGTGATTCCTACAATAATCATCATGCCTATTAAAAGACCAATGGTATTAAAATCGATACTCTCGATGGCCTCTTTTTGCTCAATTACACCCAGAATTATTACGAGCATTCCTCCGGCCAGGGCAATTACAGCGCGATGAAGCTTTTCGCTCAGAATCAGAGCATAGGTAACCAGAAAAATAACGATGGCGATAATTATATTGCTATTCATTTTTTTTTAACCACCCTTATAATAAAAATAAAGGAAAAACCACAAACGTGACTTTTCCCCCCAGAAGTCTTATCCTTGAAACGAACAACCAGTTTCGTCCAACCGGAATCTTTTTAAAATCAATGTATAAAAT
>DATMXV010000300.1:0-3651 GCA_035561335.1 Desulfitobacteriaceae bacterium | reverse complement strand
AAAGACTCCCCCATAATACATAAAAACGAAAAGCCAAAGCATTAGCTTTATTAAGAAAATAAATCAGCAGGATAAGGGCCCCTAAGGAAAAGAAAATATCCCCAATAAAAGTTATTAAAAAACCTATTTTATGCCCCCTGCGAAAAGAACGGTAAATATCAAACAAAAACCCTACAGCACTACCCGCCAGCATAATCCAGAATAAAGTTGCGAATTCTGAAATAGGTCTCCCTCCTAACGGAAAATTCTTCCCCAAAGACTTTGTCTTGTACCATTATTAGCCTGACGCAAATAAATCAGGGAATCAATCCGGCCTTGAATTTCCACAATACCATCCTCCAGGTCTAATTGGTCTATTCCCAACTGATCACCCTTTATACTAAGAAGACCGTTCCCTGAATCCAATAATATTTCTTTAGGGTCAAACGATTGCACTTTCCGTACACCTGTTATAGTCAGCTTTTCCCGATTTTCCATAACCAGTTGATACCCTTTTCCCATTACATTATCCACCATGTCCATCCCCCCAAAATCTTCTTCTTAAAACTTATTCCAGGGGTTTGGCATTTAGACATTTTGATATTCAAAACTTAAATAAATATAACTACTCAGAAGTCAGACTCAGTATTAAAGATACACTCTGAATTCTGACTACCTGAATAGCAACAAACAAATAAGCAGAGGCCTTATACAGGCTCTGCTTTTCTCTCATTCTGCAACACTTCATATAAAGAAGAGGCTTCATTAGCTCTAACATTCGGGCTGATATCTAAAATCCGCACTTCCAGAAGGCGATGTCCCATTTCGATAATGATAATATCACCAACTTTAACCTCTGCGGAAGGTTTGGCAATTTTTCCATTAAGGAGAATCTTCCCGCCTTCACAGATATCCTTTGCTACTGTGCGTCTTTTAATTAAACGCGATACCTTGAGAAACTTATCAATTCGCATAATACACCTTTAACCTGAATAAGAAATCAGGTCCAGCCCATTTCTGCCCGGACCTGATTTCTTATTAGTTATCTCCTTACTTTTGGACTGCGTCCCTAAGTGCCTTTCTGGCTTTAAAACCAGGAACTCTGGAAGCTGGAATCGTAATTATTTCTTTTGTCTGAGGATTTCTGCCAGTGCGTTCTGCACGGTTTTTTACTTCAAATGTCCCAAAACCTACAAGTTGAACCTTTTCATTTGCTGCCAGAGCTTCTTCGATTGCTTCAAACACAGCCTTAACGGCCTTCTCCGCATCTTTTTTGGACAATTCAGCTTTCTCAGCAACAGCGGCTACCAAATCTGCCTTGTTCAAGTTGCTCCCTCCCAATTAATCACATC
Organism: Desulfitobacteriaceae bacterium; assembly: GCA_035561335.1. Classification (GTDB taxonomy): domain Bacteria; phylum Bacillota; class Desulfitobacteriia; order Desulfitobacteriales; family Desulfitobacteriaceae; genus UBA2264. The sequence goes on along the minus strand of DATMXV010000300.1, from coordinate 2,320 downwards.
ATTTATGCCTTATATTTCGCGACAAATTGCCAAACTCCTGCTAATTATGGACATTCCATCACAACTTTGGCTTTTTTTTCTTCACTTTTGGCCTTTTCCCATAAACTATCCATATCATTTAGGGAAAGTTCTGTAAAATTAGTACCTGAATCCAGGGCTAACTCCTGCATAATTAAAAAACGTTTCTGAAATTTCCGTACTGCATCCCTAAGAACCTCTTCAGCATCAAACTCCAGGAAGCGTGCCAGGTTAACAATTGAGAATAATAAATCACCAAATTCTTCGCGTACTCCCTCATTATGTTCCAAGGCATTTTCCAATTCCCTTAACTCTTCCTGAATCTTAATCAAGGGACCCTTCATATCCGGCCAATCAAATCCCAGCTTAGCAGCCTTTCGCTGAATCCGGTCTGCAAACAATAATGCCGGCAGTCCCTGGGCCCCGGGGAAACAGTTTGGCTCTTGATCTTTCTGAGAATCCTTTTCCTCTTGTTTAATTTGTTTCCAGGTTTCAATTACCTCACTGGAGCTCGTTGCTTTTCTTTCACTAAAAACGTGCGGATGCCGTCTTATTAACTTGGATATAATACCATGCAAGACATCCTCCATCTGAAAATTATTGACCTCGGCAGCCAATTGAGTGTGAAAAACTATTTGTAATAATAAGTCTCCCAACTCTTCAGCCAAATTATTCATATCCTTATTGTTAATAGCTTCAACCACTTCATAACTTTCTTCAATTAAAAAAGGAATCAGGGATTCATGAGTTTGCTCCCGGTCCCAAGGACAGCCTTCCGGGGAACGCAAGGTCCTCATTAATTCCTGTAATTTCACCAGGGAAACCACCCCTTGGCAAGGAGGTATAACAACTGTTGTCAAATGATCAAATTTATAATGATCCAACTCATACAATAAGACCTTTTGCAGTTTTTGCTCACCCGTTCCCAAGGACTGGATAATTATTACCTCCAGGTTTTCCGGGTAGATTTCCATTAAATCCAATTTGACATCAGAAGCAATCATTCTGTTATAAATCTGAAGGACAATCAGCCATTCCCGGCCTGTAATTCCCGAATTTTTCAGCTCATCATAATTCTTAACCAGCAGCCCTTCAACCGGGTCAAACGGAACTGCGGCAAAAATCCCGTCAAGAAAACTAAGGGCGGAATGAATAATAATTTTATGCTGCCCTGAAAGTTTTTGAAAAATTATAGTTACCGTTTTCTCAGCAACAGAGGGATGCCCGGGAACAGCATAAACCACTTCAGCTCCCGGGGCCATTTCCTGCCGGATCCGGTCAACTATCTTCTCATAAACATCTTCAAAAGAATTCTCAGAATTATAAATGTTATCAAATGTTTCAATAACAAGGCCGCTATCAACTAAATCCTGAACACAAGGATGCTGGGACGTGCGCACAAATATTTTCCGGGCACTTTTTAGCAACCGGAAATTTCCAATGGTCATTTGATCCAAACCGCCCGGACCCAGCCCAATAATATGAAGACACGCACCCAAAGACTCCACCTCCTAAGCAAATGATACGTGATTCCTTCATAAAAATCCAGAAAACAACCCCCACCAAAGTGGGGGTTGTTTTGCCTTTGTTATTGTTCCATTTGTTTAGCTAAAAACCCAGCGGCAGTTTCTGCCAGTTTTATTTCCAACTCACCCATCTTAACATTAGGATCTTTCGTCATCAAAAGGACAGCTCCAATAGGATCTCCTTCGGCGATAATCGGGGCAATGACTTCATTGGTTAACTTGCAATTATTTTCTTCATCATTTTCCAGACAAGCTTTACAAGCAGCATGTTCTTCATTTTTAACTATTATGATAGTCTTTCTCTCTTCCATTGCTTGTTCCGTAGCAGGCCCAACCGGCTTATTTAAGTACTCCTTTTTTGATGCCCCGGAAACGGCAATTACAGTATCTCTGTCCGCAATACAGGATATGTGGCCGGTAGCTTCATATAATGAATCGGCATATTCCTTGGCAAATTCACCCAGTTCACCAATTGGAGAGTATTTCTTTAAAATCACTTCCCCTTCCCTATCGACAAATATTTCTAACGGATCCCCCTCACGTATTCGAAGTGTCCGACGAATTTCTTTCGGAATAACGACACGTCCAAGGTCATCAATTCTCCTAACTATCCCTGTAGCCTTCATTAACATTTTTCCCTCCTTTGCCGATGCTTTTTAATTATTGATAGTATATATCTGAAAGCAAAAGATTATTCATTATTTTCCAAGACAATTAAGAACATTCCCTGCAATAAATCAGCAAAGAATGTTCCTAAGCTAATTAATCTATTTATA
>DATMXV010000299.1:0-5946 GCA_035561335.1 Desulfitobacteriaceae bacterium | reverse complement strand
ATTTTAAATATAAGACTGAAGTGCTTCCCAGAATCCGGCATAGCTGAGATTTATTTCCCAAACGGCAACCCCGCCGATCCCTCGATCCTGGGCTAAAGCCAATTTTTCCGTCAAACTGCGCAAATCTTCAAAATACACTGTATGTTTTTGATTTCTTAACTGATAAGTAAAATATGTACTATGTTGTTGATCATCCCACTGCAAAGGAACCCCAAACCTCTTGGCAGTCTGATGCGCCCGCTCAAAGCCAAGGACTTGCGCCCTGCCCGGACCGGTCCAGTCATAACCATAAAGAGGAATACCCATAAATATCTTTGCCGGGGAAATATTTTCCAAAGCATAGCGCAAAACCTGGGTGACCCAGGGCAAGGAAGCAATTGAACCCGGCCGGCTCCCCGGTCGGTGTTCTTCAGAACTCATTATCACAACCTGGTCTACTGTTTCACCCAGAGCCTGATAATCAAAGGTACCCTTCCCAATATCTCCGGGTTCATCAGTAGTTTTACCCGGAATAGCAAGACTTACCAAAAAATTTTCCTGTTGAAATTGCTGCGTCCAGGAACGGATCAACTCGGTAAAGAGTTGCCGGTCTTCAGGAAAACCTTTTGCCAAATCCAGGTTGACACCATCAAACTTGTAAAACAGCAGCAGATCTTTGATTGCCCGCCAAACCTGACCGGCAAATTCCTTATTCCTTGCCAGGCGCCTGATTAATTCCGGGGAAAAAAGCCCCTGAGCTGTCAAATTGGTAATTGCAGCCAGCACTTTTATACCCAGATTATGCATTTCAGCAATCAAACTGCGGCTGGGTCTTCCCCGCAATTCACCATTGTTTTGGATTGCGATCTGAAATAAGGCCGCCTCGTCCAAGAGACTGCCATATTGTCGGAAGTAGCGGTATCCCTGGGTCCGGTCATTGAGTCCCTTATAAAAACCCAAAACCTTTAAAGCCATAATCTCTCCTCCTTTCAACCAATTTATGCATTGGTTAAAAGAGAAGTGAATTGGCTCTTATTTGCCTGGTATCAACTATTACGTTTATTTGTCGGTTTTAATAAGTAAACATAGCGGCGCAAAAAGATATAAAGCAAAAGAAATAATTCCGCTAAGAGTAAAATTAAACCCTCAATCCAGTAACCCTGGGTCAGCAGTACTGCTGCCAAGCCGAAACAGGCGCTCATTACATATAACAAAAATACTGCCCTGCGTTGTGATAGTCCGGCATCCAGGAGGCGGTGATGCAAATGACCCCGGTCCGCTTGGGCAATCGACCGGCCCTTCCACTTGCGGCGGATTATGGCAAAAACCATATCCGTCAAAGGCATACCTAAAACCAGTAAGGGAAAAACCAAACCAAGCAGAGTAGCTGTTTTGAGTAAACCCATAATTGAAATCCCACCGATTAAATATCCTAAAAACATACTTCCTGAATCCCCCATAAAAACACGGGCCGGGTGAAAATTATAAAACAGGAACCCCAAAGTCGCCCCCGCTAAAGCCAGGGTCAGATAAGCGGACGGTACTTCGTCAATCCTATGGGCCGACCAAAATAAAAGCAGGGCCGCCCCGAAACAAATTCCAGCAGCTAAGCCGTCTAAACCGTCAGAAATATTTACAGTATTTACCAGACCTACTACCCAAAAAACCGTTAAAAACGCCCCAAGGGTTATCCCGTAAATGCCCAGATCATTAAGGGTATCGAACAGGTGCAGTGACTTAAATGAAAAACCGAAATCAAAAAACAGCAAAACGACCGCCGCCGCTAACTGCCCTAGTAGTTTAATTAAAGGCCGTATTCCTTTAATATCGTCCCAAATTCCCACTAAAAATATTAGAGTGCTTCCCAGAAACAATCCCCAATAATGGATATCCCAACTTTGAGTAAACGTAACCGCCAACAAAACCGCCAGCCAAAACGCCAAATAAATTGCCAGACCGCCCAAGCGGGGAATCGGCTGTTGATGGATCCGCCGTCCGCCCGGATAATCTATAGCTCCCCAACGCCTGGCTAATACTATCGAGACAGGTGTAGCTAAAACAGCAATGGTTAAGGCAATACTAAAAATCAGAAAATATCTCGTTATCATTAATTAAGCCTCCGAAGTTTTACTTTCAGGTTTGTCCCGGATCAGAGAAAGCTGGCGAAGTTCCAAACAAGAACAGTTAAAGCTTTCCGGAATTTTAGCGATAGCCGCAAGCAGGATCTTCCCGGCTTTTACGGCAGTAGTGTAATAAATGTCCTGTAACTCCGGATGCTGCCAGTCTTCAACAATCCCTTCCGCATAGTTTACAACCAACTGGATGCTGGCGTAATGGGCCCCGATCTCCCGGGCCAAATATACTTCAGGACATAATGATTGTCCCACTATGTCGCCACCAAGCTGTTTAAACATTTGAATCTCGGCCGGACTTTCAAAATGCCGGCCATCGGTACAAACATAAACACCGCGCTGAAAAACATTACCGGGCGGATTATTATCCAGAACCCCCTTATAAAGGCTCAATACCAATTCCGGGCAGATAGCTTGCCGCATTATTAATAAAAAGGGAAACCCCAGGGAAACATCCTTACGCATCGAAAAATCAAGATAATCGTGAGGAATCACAAAATCTCTCGGTTTAAGCAAATGGTTGATTGCACCCACTCCGCCTTCAGCAAGCACTACCTTAACTTTAGCCTGAGCGAATACCCAGAATATCTGTTGCGAAGCCTGAGCCCTTGGTACGCCTTTTCTCCAGCCATGCATTCTGCAGGTTAGGATTTCCTTGCCACAGTATGAAAAATGCTGAAATTCAGGAGAATTACCATAAGGAGTACTGAAGACAAGGCCCTCCGCCACTAAGCTGACTCCCGGTACCTGAAGATCAAGGGGCACGGAAATAGAATTCGTACCGGAACCGCAGATTAAGCCAACTTCTACTTGTGGTATCACTCTTCCACCTCCTAAATCAGGTCCGGATAACCCCATTGCCGCAAAACTTCATAAACTACAATTGCCACAGAATTCGAGAGATTCAGGGAACGGGCTTGAGGACGCATCGGTAAACGCAAGGTTGTATCAGGATAGCGGTTTAATATTTCCGGAGCTAACCCTTTCGTTTCCTTGCCAAAAATCAAGAATCCTCCCGATTTATATTCTATCCCGGAATGAGACCTTCCTCCTTTTGTTGTTACCAGATAACGGATTCCTTCCGGATTACGCTTTTCAAATTCTTCAAAATCACTATAAGTATATATATCCAGCAAATGCCAATAATCCAGACCGGCCCGTTTTAGCCGGCGATTGTCTATTTTAAACCCTAAAGGCTCAACTAAATGCAAGGAAGCGCCTGTTGCCGCGCAAAGCCTGGCGACATTGCCGGTATTAGGCGGTATTTCCGGTTCAACCATAACAATATTCAAGTTTGTTTTCAAAAAATACCACCTCTCTGCGGCAACCGTAATTACGGTATTATTAAGTATTATAACCTGAAAATATCAACGATCCTACTCGCCTTTTCGTTTTTTCTGCCAAAAAAAGCACCATTAAAAGACCTGAAGCAGATTTTTTGCGAAAAATCCTGTATAATTTCTCTAAACTGCTGGATGTTCTTTTTTATTTCTGATAGAGTAAAAAAGATGTTAAGGAGGAGGAATCATCATGGGACAGAGCTTAACCCAAAAAATTCTTAGTTCACATCTTCTGTCCGGGGACTTGAACTCCGGTGAGGAAATTGGAATTCGCATTGACCAGACTTTAACTCAAGATGCTACCGGAACTATGGCCTATTTACAATTCGAAGCAATCGGCTTACCCAGGGTAAAAACCGAATGCTCAGTTAGTTATATAGATCATAACACTCTGCAAACAGGTTTTGAAAATGCCGATGATCATGCTTTTCTGCAAAGTGCCGCCGCCCGCTTCGGTGTATATTTTTCCAGGCCGGGGAACGGAATTTGCCATCAGGTTCATTTAGAGCGTTTCGGCAAACCCGGGAAAACGCTCCTGGGCTCCGATAGTCATACTCCCACCGGCGGCGGTATTGGCATGCTGGCAATTGGCGCCGGCGGTTTGGATGTCGCAGTTGCGATGGGCGGCGGGGCCTTTTATTTACCTGATCCCCGGGTTTTACGGATCTGGTTAAGCGGAGAACTGTCGGCTTGGGTTTCGGCAAAAGATATAATCCTGGAGATTCTCCGCCAACTTACTGTTAAAGGCGGGGTAGGCAAAATTATCGAATATGGGGGACCGGGCCTGAAAACCCTTACTGTCCCGGAACGGGCCACAATTACAAATATGGGTGCAGAATTAGGCGCCACCACATCCATTTTTCCCAGTGATGAACAAACCCTGGCTTTCCTGGAAGCCCAGGGCCGGGCCGGGGACTGGATTCCTTTGGTCGCTGACCAGGATGCTGTTTACGATGAAGAAATAGTGCTCGATTTAGCAACCCTTGTTCCCCTGACAGCGCAACCGCACAGTCCGGACCGGGTAGTCCCTGTCCGGGAACTTGCCGGCACTAAGGTCCAGCAAGCAGCAATCGGTAGCTGTACAAATTCGTCTTACAGGGATCTGATGCGGGCCGCTTCGATTCTCAAAGGGCGTCAGGTCCATCCTGATGTAAGCCTGGTTATTTCTCCAGGCTCTAGGCAGGTTTTAACCATGCTGTCCGCCAATGGCGCCTTGACCGATTTGCTGGATGCCGGGGCCAGACTATTAGAATCTGCTTGCGGGCCTTGTATTGGAATGGGCCAGGCGCCGGCATCAGGTGCGGTATCTGTCCGCACTTTTAACCGTAATTTTGCCGGCCGCAGCGGGACAGCCGATGCCCAAGTATATCTGGCAAGTCCGGAAACTGCCGCCGCCTCGGCTTTAACAGGATATTTAACCGACCCGCGCACTTTAGGTAAGCCTTTAGTTATTGAAATACCCGGCCGGTTCCGGATTGATGATTCCATGATCCTGCCCCCCGGTGATCCCCAAACTTTAATCCTGCGCGGTCCCAATATCCAACCCCTGCCCATTGCACCTGCCCTTGCCGACGAGATGCAGCTAACTGTCCTTTTAAAGTTGGGTGACAATCTGACTACCGACGATATTATGCCGGCAGGGGCAAAAATCCTCCCCCTGCGTTCCAATATTCCGGCCATTTCTGAATATGTTTTCCATAAAATTGACCCGGGATTTGCCGCTAAGGCCAAAGTAGCCGCTCAGGGTATTCTGGTAGCAGGACAGAACTACGGCCAGGGTTCCAGCCGGGAACACGCCGCTTTAGCCCCCATGTATTTAGGAATAAGGGCAGTCTTAGCGCAAAGTTTTGCCCGCATTCACAGGGCCAACTTAATTAATTTCGGGATCCTTCCCCTTACATTTCTCAACGCGGAAGATCTGGACCGGATATCTGTCAAGTCGGTTATTCAATTAACCTCCCTGCACCAGGCAATCCATTCAGCGGGACCGTTTGCCCTCCATCTGAACAATGACTCACAACCGCTTTGGGTCTGTCATGACCTGACTCAGCGTCAAGCTGAAATCCTGCTTGCCGGCGGACTCTTAAATGCCACGAAATCACATTGCTGATTCATTAATACTTTACGTTACGTCTCAGCGTTAAATCAAGGTAAATACAAGCTCTTAATAAATCAGGGAATTATTAACAACTAAAGAGTGCCTTTATCTCATATCAATAAAGACTGTTACTCCATTAAAAACCTGATAGGCAGTCTCAAATTATAAGTAAACCTTCCTGCCTGACGTGGGAGGGTTTATACATATTATCAGTAGTGTTGCATAAAAAAGTAGTCAAAAGTCAAATCATAAATACTTATGAAAGTAAGAGAAAAGATCGGTTATTATTTCTGATTGTTCCTGTAAAAGTAATAAAAAATCCTTATAATTTAGAGGTAAAGTTAGTCCTTGGTATCTGTTTTTTTAGCTCATACGGAGAAAATAGAATGTAATATAT
>DATMXV010000298.1:0-2308 GCA_035561335.1 Desulfitobacteriaceae bacterium | reverse complement strand
CTTTAATTATAGTTATCCAACGAATTTATTTTAAATGTAATATACATTTCATCTGATTCAATGCTCAATCAATTTTGTATTTGCATAGCGAATTATAAATCATGAATCATGAATTAACAATTATGCATTGTGAATTATGCATTATGCATTAATTATAATCCCAGGATATTTTTTAGTTTGCGGGACTGGGTGCGGCTTACGGGGATTTCACTGCGTTCATGGTCATCAACGACAACAGCATATGTTCCGTTAAAATAAGGGATAAGTTCCCGCATCCGTTGCATATTTACCAGGTAACAACGGTGAGAGCGGAAAAAATTATTGGAATTAAACCGCAGTTCCAGATCACGTAAAGTGAAGCGGGTTAGATAGGATTCTTTATGGGTTTTAACGTAAACGTTGTCTTTATCAGTATAAATATAAACAATTTCATCATGGCGCAAGAGAATGGTTTTTCCTCTTACTTCAACAGGCACAACTTCTAAAGGTTTCGAAGTCAGATCTGTTGTTTTATTTTTTGCCGTTTTGGAATTAGTCCTTACCGGCGCAGGTATACCTCTGAATTTACGGACTTTGGTAATAGCCTGTCCGAGCCGCTTGCCGGCGATGGGTTTAAGAAGATAATCTAAGGCATTAACTTGAAAGGCGGCACAGGCATATTCTTCGTGGGCAGTGGTAAAGATTACGGACGGGGAATCATCTTTCTCCTGTAACTGCCTGGCCAGGTCAATACCGTTCAGACCGGGCATATCTATATTTAAAAAAATTATAGCATAATTTAAATTATTAATTAGTTCCAAGGCTTCCAAAGCGTTTGCTGCTTCACCAATAACCTGAATATCATCAAAAGGCTGAAGTAAAAAACGAAGTTCTTTACGGGCCTGAGATTCATCGTCTACTAATAAAGTGCGTAGTACCAAAACTTTATCCCTCCTTTCGTGTTCTTGCCCGAAGCTGTTTTTGTAGTTTTAAGTAGTGTTTGCTTATTATTTTATCATATTATTAATGTTGCTGCATTAAATAGCGCCGGGCTTAAATTTTTACCTTTTTGTACTATTTATCTGGACAAAGCATATTATTAAAGGAGATGTTGGTTGTGGAAAAATAAAGGAGTTGAAAATGGTGTGCAAGAGGATTATTCTCATTAGCCTGTTGATTTTGCTATGTGTGTTTTTGGCTGGTGGTTGTGGAACTTTGGATACTTTACTGCAAAAAAACAATGTTCAGGAGACCATTGGGAACTGGATTGGGGAAGAAACGGCCAATCCTCCGGAACAGGCAAATCCGGCAGAGGAGAAAACCGTTTTCCTTTATTTTGCCGATTCAAGCGGAAAATATTTGATAAAAGAAGAACGAAAATTGCCCAAAACCCTTAGTCTGGCCAGGGAAACGGTTATTGAGTGGCTGAAAGGACCGGCTGCCAAAGATAATTCAAGTCAGCCGCTTGTTTCGCCGGCGACAACTTTATTGGATATAGCCATCAAGGATGGTGTAGTAACAGTTGATCTGAGTAAGGAATTTTTACAACCACCTCAAAATATAACTCCTGAACTTGAAGTATATGGTTTGGTAAATACTTTGGCCCAGTTTTCTACTATTAACGAAGTGAGTTTGCGGATTGAAGGGAAAATATTAAACAAGCTGGGAAATCTTGATACCACTCACCTTGTAAATAAGCCGGAGCTGATCAAAGATCCGGATGCTACTGGTTCCGTTTCCAAGAGCAGTGCTGTTTTGGATTCTCCCAGTAAGATTAATCTGTTTGCTTTCCCGTCAGGATCAATCTGATCGGTCAGGGCCTGATTATAGTTAAACAACGAACGAGTTTAATTAAATGGGGGGTTAAAATGTCGGATGTTAATAAAACCTTGAGTGAAAGTTTAGAGGTAATGTTCAGGCAGGTTAATACAGCTATATATAAACATGGCCGTTCAATTTTGGCCGGTATGCAGGTTTCAACTCTTCAGTTTAATGCCTTATTGACTCTAAAGGAATTTGGGTCTTTAACAATGGGGGAATTAGCCAGGTATCTGTTTACTGCTTGCAGTACGGCAACAGATCTGGCTGACCGCCTGGAAAGGGCCGGATTTGTAGAACGGGTCCGCAGCCAAAAAGACCGCAGGGTAGTAAGTATAAATCTTCTGCCTAAGGGTGAGGAAATTGTTAATTCGGTTATTATAGAACGGCAAGTATTTCTGGGTGAGGTTTTAAAACAATATTCTGATCAGGAAAAGGTCAGTTTGCAGGATGCTTTAGAGATCTTGACTTCCCGGATAGAGAGGGTTGATTCAACTGTTCAGTTGAAATA
>DATMXV010000297.1:0-2093 GCA_035561335.1 Desulfitobacteriaceae bacterium | reverse complement strand
CTTCTGCATCATCAACCTCATTATTAGTATCTCTCCAATCCTCCGTCAACTTACCACTTACTGCGGCTGCCAATACCGATCGCCGGAAGCGTTTCAATATTTGCGGGATTTTTTCTAAGTGTTTTTTGTTGCTTTCAATTTTCTCAAACAGGGCATCCAATTTGGCTACGATGCGGTGCTGTTCGGAAAGAGGAGGGATTGGAACAGAAATATTCCAAAGAATATCCGGATCAATATGAGGTATACCTGTACCTCTATGGTTGTTTTGTAAATAGTTAAATTGAGTTTGTATAAAACGGTATAGGTATAATTTATCAATAAGTGGTTTAAGAGCCATCAAAGTAGAGCCCAGTGCTCCATATCGACTTTGACCAATCCAGCCGGCTCGGGCACCATCCCAAACGAGTACCAATTCTGAATCATCAGTAATTTTTGAACTATCGATATCAACGAATATTTCATTTACTTGCATTTCTATTGCTTTTATATCAAGATATGTAACTGAACCATCAAATGGCTCAATAGCCATCCGTTTTGGTTTTTTCCCTTTTTTGAAAAAGACAATATCTTTGAGAGGTATAGACTCCCACTCTTTTGGCAAATTATTCTCAATTACCATTTCTCTCCAGAAGGGTTAGAATATCATGCAAATCACTTACTACGGCTTTAAGTTCAGTTATGGCTTCAGTTGCTAATTCAGTAGGTTCAGGTAAACTATCGGCATTTTCAATACTTTCATCTTTGAGCCATATAATATCAAGTTTATAATCTCGCTTTTTAATCTCTTCGATTGTAAATGAGCGGAAGCGACCTGTTTCACCCCGGTCGGTACGTTTGCTGTTGCCGTTCGGGTCTGTGCCGTAAAATTTTTCAAAATCCTCGAAATGTTTAGCAGTAAGCGGTCGGTCTTTTTTAGTAATACCTTCAATATTACTGCGGTTGTCGTAAATCCAAACCTTTTTTGTCGGCAAACCTTTCTGAAAGAAAATTGCATTTGCCTTTACGCCCTGCGCATAGGGAGTGAAGGTGCCTCTCGGAAGACGTACAATCGTATGCAGGTTGCAATCTTGCATTAAGATTTCGAAAACTTCAGCGGCTTTATCTTCAAACAATACATTATCAGGCAGAACAACCGCGGCTCTGCCGCCCGGCTTTAATATGCTCATTATATGTTGAACAAAATTCAACTGTTTATTGCTTGTTTCAACAGTGAAATCATCTCGCTCGGGTGCCTGATTCGCTCCTTTTGTGCCGAACGGGGGATTAGCCAAAACTACATCAAAACGTTCACTGCCCGGATTATTGTATATTGTATCTCCTAATTTAATTTTAGGCGTTACACCGTGCAAATACATATTCATTAATGCCAAACGGCGGGGACGCGCAACCAACTCCTGTCCGTAGTAAGTATTTACCCGGATTCTTTTTGCATCTTCACGGGGGAACGCTCCTTTGCATTCCTTTAAAAGCCATTCATAAGCGGAAACTAAAAAACCGCCTGTTCCGCAGGCAGGGTCTGTTATAGTAAATGTTTTCTTGCCTCTCGGGTCGGGTTTCATCAAACGAACCATGCTTTGAATTAAAGGACGGGGAGTAAAATATTGTCCTGCTCCTTTTTTTCCTTCGCTTGCGGCTTTTTCCAGCAAACCTTCAAATGCCGCGCCTTTTACGTCCACATCCATCGAAGTCCATTCATCTTCTTCAATCAGATTAAGCAATTTTTTCAAACTCACAGGATTGTTGAAACGGTTTTGCGCTTGTGTAAAAATTTCGCCCAACAAGCCCGGTTCTTTTGCCAATTCTTTAAGCGAATCGGTATAATGGTCCATTAAATCGCCGCCGCTTAATTCCTTTAAAGCTTTCCAATTATATTTGTCATTCAGATGAACTTCTTTCTCATCCGCCATTTTCAAAAACAACAGAAACGATAATTGCTCGATATAATCGTTATAATCAATTCCTTCGTGCCGCAAGGTGTGGCAAAAGCCCCACAATTTATTTACTACATCACTCATTTTGCAAAATAATTTTTTAGGTGTTCTCTATATTTTAGATGTTTTCCTTTGCGTAAAATATATGCTAATGCTCTAAAC
>DATMXV010000296.1:0-8672 GCA_035561335.1 Desulfitobacteriaceae bacterium | reverse complement strand
GAGACGTTCGGTTTCCCGCCACCATTTCAAGTGGAAATAACAAGTGCTGCTGTCTCCCAGAAGCAAATCCGGCGCCGGCAGGCCTCCGCCCGGATAAGAGACGTCCTGCCAATCTTTACCTTCCAACAGGTAGCCGGTATGGTTGCGGAAATAGCCGCAAAGTTCCCGGGCATAACCGGCCCCTTCGGCCACCTGCAGCAAGGGAGGGGTCATTTGCTTGGCCGCACAGGCCGCATTGAAGTTTTCCGGGAAAACCGGAAATACGCTCTCGTAAACCCAGGCTAGATCCACTATTCCGGCTCCGGTGATATAAGCAATCTTTTTGCTGTGATCCTGCACAACTTTATTGGCTTCCGTATAATATTCCTTGACCATCGGAAAGACTTTTTTGGTTGTGGCAATTGATTTGGTCGATTTATCCGTCTTAACCTGCGACATGTGCATTCCCCCCAATCATCTCCAGAAAACTTTCGATCCTGTTCCTGGCCTGAGCGTCCCCGATCGTTCTTTCGACTTCTATGGAAAGTACAGGCAGCCCTGCCTCCTGAAGCTGTTTAATCATAAAAGGACGGTCCATGGCATGGGAGTCACACCACTTGTGCACGGCAAAGATAACCCCGTCAACCTGGTATTTAGCACTAAGTTTCTGAATGTGTTTCAAGCGGTCTTCAGCGACATGGGAGGAACACATACAGGAGCAGGGTACTTTGTCCAGTTTCTGCCTGACCATGGCTTCGAGCAGGTTATCTGCGCTCGGTTTTTTCGGCAGCTTGATATCATCCCAGAAATAACGGCTGCCCATACAAAGATCATCAGATACTACCATCCCGCCCAAATCTTCCAGCAGTTGATAAATTTCCGTATCCAAAAATAGAGTTCCGGAGAGATGAATTCGCGGACCGGTAACGGCAGGAAGCTGTCTTTTGCCTGCTTCCGCCAGTAATTCCTTAAGCTTGACGTTGGCTTGGTCCTTTGGGACTCCTACAACCCAGTTCATAATTTCCGCTACCTCAACGCCGGTGAATCCCGGACGTTGGCTATTCCCTCTGGCATCATAAACCTGGCGCAGCAAGCTCCGGTTTTCATTATATATTTCAATCGCTTTCAGGATCTCCGCAGCGCTTATTTCCCGGCCCAGATATTCTTCCAGGGAGCGTTTGACAACCTTAAACTCCTCAAACAAAAACTTGGCGGCCAGGTCTTTCTTTTCATTCTTGGTATCATGAGGAAGCGAAATGAATTGATAATAAGACGGCTTGACAATCTCCGCTACGATCTGAAATAAGTCACTGCCACCCTCACAGGAATAAGCGCCAATCAGCCCGTCAAGCTTGCTTAAACCATTTTGCAAGCCCATCTCGACAAGCGTGCGGGCGAAATAACACATAAACACTGCCTGGTATTGATTGGCCTCGACCACAGGAATACTGTCCCCCAAAAGCTTTACCGGTAAAATCCCCCCCGCAAACAGCAGTTCTTCCGGGATATGATTGCACATGTAGCCAAATACCTTTTTCCCTTCACTCTTCCACTGTTTGACAGTCTCAGACTGGTCCGGCCATCGGTTATATGAATCAGATAACTGTGAAATTGCTTCTAACACAGTAAACATCTCCCTTTAATTTATACCGGGTACTTTTTATCTGATTTAGCTTATATCTTTGTATTTATCTTTGTATTTTGGAGTGCTAAATTATTTTTTTAAATTTAATATTTGATTCTGCTGCAGAAACCCCATAAATGTAGGTCCAGCACTATTGCAGTGTTCGTTTGGGGCAAGCACCTCCGGCGATAGTGTCCACTGGACACTATCGTGCTCGCAAACGCTACATTTGCTATTCACTTGACGCTAAAACTACACGCCAAAACCCAAAAAGTATTACTGCAAGTGAACCATTGGCGTGCTAAACGTTTTATCGGCCGAATGTTTATGCCATCCCTGGCACATTCGGCACTTGGCACATCCGGTGCCTTCGTCTCCTTTGAATTTAAGCAAATTCCGCTTAATGCTCTCTCGGCAATAGTTGCTTGATACTTTTTGCAGTGGAATCATGTTTAAATATAAATGTTTTGATTAAAGCACCTTGAATGTGCTGATATTTTATTTCAATCCTCACATTTGAAGATGCTTCTAAAAGCAATTGTTATTTCGGCTGCATGCGAATCGCCCCATCCAGACGAATAGTAGTGCCGTTCAGCATGGGATTTTCAATAATCTGCTGAGCAAGCTGGGCGAATTCCGGAGGCCAACCGAGCCTGGACGGAAAAGGTACCAAAGAACCCAGGGATTCTTTAGCTTTTTCCGGTAAGGAATCAAACATCGGCGTGCTAAAAAGTCCCGGAGCAATCGTTACCACCCGAATGCCAAGAGCGGCAAATTCCCGGGCCAGGGGCAAAGTCAAGGACAATACGCCGCCCTTGGAGGCCGCATAGGCGGCTTGACCAATCTGGCCTTCATAAGCAGCTACCGAGGCAGTATTAATAATTACTCCCCTTTCGCCCAAATCATTGGGATTATTTTCAGCCATTTTTTCTACTGCCAGCCTGATTACATTAAACGTCCCAATTAAATTGATCTGTACAACTTTTTCAAACGTTGACAAAGCTATCAAACCATTCTTGCCGAGAACTTTGCCGGGCGGTGCAATCCCGGCGCAGTTAACCACGGTATTTACTGTCCCAAAAGCTTTGCTAATTTCGGTTAGAGCTTCGCTCACACTTGCCTCATCAGTGATGTCAGTCTGGACAAAAATTGCTTTGCCCTCAAGTTCGGCAGCTAATTTCCGGCCTCTGTCCGCATCTAAATCAATTATTGCGGCCTTGCCCCCCTTAGCCGCGATATTGCGGACTGTCGCTTCTCCCAACCCGGATGCGCCGCCGGTAACAAAAGCAATCGCTTCATTTATTTTCATTAATAATCCTCCCTGTTGATAGTCTTTGGTTTAAACGTTTTTCCGGTTTTGGTCCTATACTTCAATTAACATGGTTTCTCCCTGGGCCAGTCCGCCGCAAATGGCCGCTACCCCTTTGCCGCCGCCTCTGTGAATAAGTTCATAGAGCATTGTCATTAAGATCCGGGCCCCGGTTGCCCCAAGAGGATGACCGATAGCAATTGAGCCCCCTTTAACATTAAGCTTGTTGCGGATCTCCGTTAACTTTGTCTCATCTCCTTCTGCCAACAGCAAACTTGACACCAAGGGCATAGCGGCAAAGGCTTCATTAATCTCGATCAGGTCGATATCGTCGATCGTTAATCCGACCTTTTGGATACAATCCTTAATGGCGATAGCCGGAATAGTGGCAATATATTTGGGTAATGTCGACCGCCCTAAGGCTGTCTTAATCTTACCTAAGGGTTTTATTCCCAGGCTGTTGGCTTTTTCCGCACTCATCAAAACAATGGCTGTAGCGCCATCGCTTAACGGCGGGGCATTCCCGGCTGTAACCGTAGGACTGCCAAAGACAGTTTTCAGCTTGGCCAGCTTTTCCGGGGATGTATCCGGCCTGGGTAATTCATCACTGTCAATTACTTTACCGGCATATTCTATAGGCACTATCTCATCCTTGAACTTTCCCTCCGCCAAAGCCTGGGCAT
Source organism: Desulfitobacteriaceae bacterium (assembly GCA_035561335.1). GTDB lineage: Bacteria > Bacillota > Desulfitobacteriia > Desulfitobacteriales > Desulfitobacteriaceae > UBA2264. Next base: position 5,077 of record DATMXV010000296.1, on the reverse strand, counting down.
AACGCTGCTGGCTCTGGACAGCCCAAAGATCCTGCTCTTCCCTGGTGACCCCGTATTCCACGGCAACTTCACCGGCGTCGACAGAGACCGGATTATAACCTTTATATTCTATACCGAACATCCAATCCTGCAGGACTATCGGGCCAATTTTTGTTCCCCAGCGAACATTGGGAGGGACCATTAAGGCGGCCCGGCTCATACTTTCCACCCCGCCGGCCAAAGCCACATCTGTTGTACTATTGGCAATAGATTGATAAGCTAATCTGACAGCTAATAAGGCCGAACAACAGGCTGTATCCACAGTTACTGTCATAACCTCAGGCCGGATGCCCGCTTGAATGGCAACCTGACGGCCAATAACTGACGGAGTTTCCGCCTCAGCTGATAAACAGTTGCCGAAATACATTTCTTCAATGTCCTCCAGTTTAATCCCAGCCCGTTTAACCGCTGCCTGAACTGCCAGCTTCCCTACTTCAATGATAGGGATATCCTTCAATCCTCCTAAATATTTTCCAAAAGGTGTCCGGACTGCACTTACGATTACTACTTCTCTCATAATTATCCTCCTAGCTAAAATTTTTTCTGAAATTGTCCTGGGACTAACAACACGACCTCCTCTTCCCAGGTTTTGCGCCAAATCCATAATGAATTTGCTTCACGCGGATTATTTAAGTGATTTCACGACCCCCCTTTATGAATTTGTGAATCCAACCCAAAAATACTTTGTGACCCGGTTGAAAATATAGACAACTAACTATAAAAGAGCAATATACATGCCAGAATCTTCAAGTAAGCAAATCCCGTTACTTAAAGTGGACCTCTATGGGTTTTATCTTTGTTAACTTTTCTAAAAATTCGGCTGAATACAACATAAATAAAGAATATTAAAAGACTTATGACAGCAACCGGCTTTGGATAAAAATTATTTATGATCTAAAATCTTTATCAAGATTGTTAATTTATTCCAGATATTCTTAAGGATATTGCCCAAAAAACATTACACAAAGACCGCCATATGTACTTTTGTTAGTACATATGGCGGTCTTCATAATTTAATGCCGGAAGCAATCCATAAAATTAAACCATCCATTATGAGAAAGTCCATTTAGCGATTATTTAAGGAAGGCCATTTTTTGTATTATAGTATTGAACAAAATTGTTCATATATTGTACATGTATAAGTACATATGACAGTTTTTCTGATATAATTAGGAATAAGGCAACAGTATGCTGCTACTATCTTTTTCATTAAAAGGATCGGTTGGTGACAACATGCAATTTCAGGATATTATTAACAGGGATATGATTTTACTTAATCCGGGGGATTCCTTAGAGAAAGCTTTGCGGTCCCTCAAACAGGCTAAGCTCAATATGCTTCCCGTAGTAAACGATCAAAAAGAGCTTATTGGAGTCTTTACCAGGACCAACCTTTACAATGCCTTGCTCAGTAATACTTCTTTAAACAGTGTTATCGACCCGTGGATTACGACAGTTGCCTTTAGCTTACGGGAAGATATGTCATTCCAAACAGTAGAAGAGATAATCAAAAAGAGCATGGTCGGATCTGCCCCTGTTTTAAATAAGAAAGACCAAGTGGTAGGAATACTTACCAAAGCAAATATGGTCAATAACCTCTTTAATAAGTCCAGTCAACTTAATGCTAAACTGGCAACAGTTTTGAATGCCATGCACAATGGCGTGGTTGCTTTTGATGATCAAGGCTGTATTTCCCTTACCAATAAGAGCGCGGAAAAAATGTTGGGCCTTAGCCCGGGAAAAAGCCTGGGACTGCGCTGGGATGAAGTAATCACCGGCCTGGACCTCCAACCGGTACTTGAACAGGGAGAGGTTAAAACAGGCCTTAAGTATATTCACGGCAGCATCGTCGCCATCGTTAATATTATGCCAATAATTGAGGACACTGCGGTAACCGGGGCTGTTGCTGTCTTCCATGACCTGACTGAGTTGAAACAAATGACCAGGGAACTTAAAGCGACGAAAAATTTAAACCAAATTCTTGATACGGTTATCAATATTACTAATGACGGGATCGTTGTGGTTGATGAGCGCGGCCATGTCACTCTGATAAATCAGGTCCTGGCCGATTTTCTGAAAGTGAAACCCGAAGACGCTCTTGATAAACACATCACAAAACTTATGCAAAATACCCGGCTTCATATTGTATCAAGAACAGGCGTCCCGGAGTTAAGTGAAATCCAGAATATTGGGGACAAACAATTTCTTGTTTCCCGGCTGCCGATAATCAAAAATGGAGTACCGTCGGGCGCGGTAGGCAAGGTAGTTTTCCCTCAGCTTCCCGAGATTCAGGAACTTGTCAGAAAACTCAATGCCTTACAAGGCAAAGTGGCTTATTACGAAGAGGAACTGGAAAATTCCCAGGTCAAACAATTAGAAGTTTTGAAAATTATTGGTACAAGTCCGATTATGCTGCATCTTAAGGAAGAAATCCGGAAAGCGTCACGCACTGATTCCACTGTGCTGCTTACCGGGGAGAGCGGTACAGGCAAAGAATTAGTCGCTCATGCCCTTCATTATGAGAGTGATCGGAACACCGGTCCCTTTATCAAGATAAACTGTGCGGCAATTCCGGAAAACTTATTGGAATCGGAAATCTTCGGTTATGCCCCGGGGGCTTTTCCCGGGGCAAATATTGACGGAAAACCCGGACGTTTTGAACTGGCGGATAAAGGAACTCTGTTTTTAGACGAAATCGGCGATATGTCTCTGCGCTTACAGGCTAAACTATTGCGCGTGATCCAGGAAAGCAAGTTTGAACGGGTAGGAGGGGTAAAAACGATCAGCGTTGATGTGAGAATCATTACCTCTACCAGCATGGATCTGCAAAAAGCTGTAGCTGCCGGGACTTTCCGGGAGGATTTATATTATCTTGTAAATGTTATCAATTTAAACTTACCGCCGTTACGCGAACGTAAAAATGATATTGAATTGTTATCGATTGGTTTTATTAAAAAACTAAACCGCATTTTGAAAACTGAAATCAGCGGAATTTCCCCGGAACTGTTGGATATATTCATGAATTATTCCTGGCCGGGAAATATTCGTGAGCTGAAGAATGTGATTGAAAGAGCGGCTAATAACGCTTTGAAGGGTGTAATTCAGCCTGTTCACCTGCCTGCCAATTTGCTCGCCTCTCAAGAAACCATCATATCGGCGCAGGACGATCCTGAAAATAGCTTTCGCAGCATTGTTAAGAACACGCAAAGAGAAACGATTATTAACGCTTTGGCTAAGGCAGGGGGCAATAAAAGTAAAGCCGCCAAAATACTCAATATGAGCAGAACCAGTTTATATTCCGCTTTGCAAAAACTAAGAATAGAATAGGCAACCGGATCAGGATTTAATTGCCGGAGTTACTGACTGCCTGATAAACTCTTTCTTGTTCCAATAAGTCCGGCAGCCCGTCATTTTTCTTAGCGGGCGTGGTTAATAAGCAGGTTACAATACATTCGGCTATCTTCTCAGATATCCCGAAAGAAGACAACTCTCCGTCAGCAGTATACCAGTTCGTAATATAGTTCATTGCACCCATTAAAGAAAGTTTGGCAAATTTAACATCGACAGGTTTAAAATATTTTTTTTCTATCCCCTCTTTAATAACCGAAGCAAACATTTCTTCAAACTCGTCTCTTTGGTGGGTAAGATTATGGAGCGGAATTGACTGGGGAATGCAATTTTTTTCAATAAAACTGTAATTCAGATAATAGTTTGTATTGCCTATTACATTTTGGACATGGGCTTTAACCATTTGATACAATTTCAAGTCAGGCGGAAGACTGCTTTCATATAGGGGGCGGACCTTGCTCACGGCTTTTTCCAGCATATGCATATGGCATTTTAACCACAGATCTTCTTTACTGGAAACATAATGATATAAGGCCCCTTTGGTCTTCTTGATCCGACTGGTTATTTCGCCTAAGGTTGCTCCTTTATATCCTCTTTCCGTAAAGGTTTGGGAAGCTGCTTCAAGTATTACATGCCAGGTTTCATTGCTTGCCATTTAATACTCTCCTCCTTGATAATTACTAAAGCCCTTGGCTATTTAAACGTAACCAAGGGCTAATTAGTTCTACCCCGTGGGGTAATTAAGGATATCTACTACTAATACCTTGATTTGCTGCATTTATTTTTTTCTTCACAAATTTTAATTTAACGGTTCCGGGATTTGCGTTCCAACAGCATCTCCATGAAAGCGTCAACCCGGTTCTTGATCGGCCCATCGGCATAATCCCGCGGATCCACCATATCCCCCTCTAATAAGAGTGTGGGAATCCCATGTTTTTCCTGCATGTATTTTGCCTGATAGGGTAAAAATCCGGTGGCTATTTTACAGCCGTACAGGGCGTAACTGATGATGCCGTCAACCTTGTAATCCCGGCAATAATTCGCGACTAAATTCTCCACGGTTTCCTGCACGGAAGTCATGAACCAGCAGTTATAAAGATATTTCCGGGCCATACTCTCATATGGTTTGTCCGGATCAAGTTTACCCAGGCGTTTGCCCAGGCTGTAATGAAAGTGGTGTGAATAGGTTTCAATCACACTGACCGCGTCAAATTTATGCAAATAATTAAAAAATCCCAGCGTATACCAGGGGGGAATATTATCAAACATGATCCGCAGCTTTTCTTCTCCCGGAAGGACGCCGATCCCCGCATCCACCCGGGCTTTAACCTCATCCCGCAGATCGCGGTAAAAGTCCACAGCCTGTTGCGTGCCCGCCCATTGCACCATTGGCATTAAACAGGATAATATATCCTCCGAACCGGCCGGAGAGGGCACGGCCTTTCTTAAGTCCAACATTTCTTCGAACAATTCCGAGGCTTCATTGCTCAGCCTGACAACCTCCCTGAGCCGGTCCTGGTCCAGTTTCTGGCCGCAAACATTACCGATAAATTCCAAACAGCCCTTAATTTGCTCCGCCGTATATTCAAGATAGTGGGCTTCGACGGCATAGTAATCCATCCGGGGCGGGATATAGGGAACATCAAGCAGGTAGCAAGGCACTTTATAACCTAAGAGACGTTCGGTTTCCCGC
>DATMXV010000295.1:0-7290 GCA_035561335.1 Desulfitobacteriaceae bacterium | reverse complement strand
TTCTTATTATGTGCATTAATACAACCAGGTATTAATGCCAAAGTACTTCTGACGGAAATCCCAAGAGATGTTTTTTCGGTTAGAAACTTTATCCAATTGGTATTGTTTTTAGCGATGTGGATATATTCGTTTATACTTATCTTCGTATGATTTTAAAACAATTTTCAAAACCGTACTCCTTATTTAGGAATAAATGATCTTGTCGATGTCAAACTATAGAAGTTATTAAATCCAAGTTCCCTCATATAATTATTCAGGGAGGGAAGTTGTTGATGCAACCTTTGCTTTTACTGATATTGGTTCTGGGAATTTGGGCTTCTGTCCGGGAAAGAAAGTCTTTGATGATGTGGAGATCAAAACCGGTTTTTGAAAACTCAAGCCCTTTTGCATCGGCCCTTGCCCAATTAATCGGGACTGCCGGAGGGATCTATCTGTCATTGGAATTATTGTTTTCCTTTTTAAAAATACCGGAAACATGGTGGAGCAGTTCGGAGTTTGTGGTTGAACCCTTAGCTGTAATATCTCTGGCAATAGCCATATTTCAGCCGTATTTTTTAAGAGTCCTGTTAGTACTTCGAAAAAAACGATAATTCTCCGGACACAGGAGGAGGGAAAATAAATTGTTTTTAAGTGATCTGGGAAGTAAGGAAATTATAAATCTTTTTGATGGTGCAAAATTAGGTTTAATAGGAGACGCCGATCTGGCAATCTCGTCAAAAGGAGAAATTGAAGCAATTATACTTACATCCCGCTCGGGGTTTTCCGGATTTTTTAGCGGAATGGGAGACCGGAACAGGGATAAAGATCTTCTGTATATTCCTTGGCAGGCAGTTAAGAAGGTTGGTTCAGAAGTTATAATTGTTGATTTGCATAACAGAACAGAAAAAATACGATAATATTTGGTTTGACATATTTGACATATTTGACATAAGCGTAACATTTACATAAAATAGATAGAAAAGCTGCAACCCCGAATTGCTTTAGGCAACGGGGTTTTTGGTATATGAACTCAGGAGGAGTTTTATTTTGAGAAAAATTCGTGTTTTTGTCGCAGGCGCAATTGGAAAAATGGGTCAGGAGGTTATTAAGACAATTTTAGCTCAGGATGATTTGGTTTTGGTGGGAACTGCAGATTCAAGAGGGCAAGGTCAGGATGTTGGTTACTTGATTGGAACTGCCAGGGTAGGTATAGATATTTCCGGCCCTCTTGATTTTGAAATTTTAAATTCAGCCAAAGCGGATATCCTGGTTGATTTTACAAATCCCCAGTCTGTTCTAAAAAATGCCAAGATTGCTATCAAAGCCGGGGTTGTTCCGGTGATAGGGACTTCAGGCCTGGATAATACTGATATTTTTGAGATTCAGGATTTGGTAAATCAAGAAGGAGTGGGGGCCTTTATAGCATCCAATTTTTCAATTGGGGCTATTTTAATGATGCGCTATGCCAGGGAAGCAGCTAAATATTTCCCCAATGTGGAAATAATAGAACTGCATCACGATCAAAAGCTTGATGCTCCTTCCGGGACAGCTCTCAAAACAGCAGAATGGATTTCCCAGGTGCGTGAGCCGATGGTTCAAGGCCATCCAAATGAATTTGAAAAGATTACGGGCGCCCGCGGGGCGGATTTTGAAGGTATACATATTCATTCTGTGAGACTGCCGGGTTTAATAGCCCATCAGGAAATAACTTTTGGCGGTTTGGGCCAGGTTTTAACAATCAGACATGATGTTTTTACCCGGGAAACTTATATGCCCGGGGTTATGCTGGCTATAAGGAAATCTTTTAAATTAACAAATATGGTCATTGGCTTGGAGAATTACCTTGATTAGGTAATTTGTGTAGGAACCGCAGCCCTTTAGGTCTCATATACTGGATAGTAGTCAATAGGACACTTTCTTGAAGGGGGCTTAAAGATGAGTGCGGATTTGAAAGGGATTCGCCTGGCTGTAATAGGAGGGGATGAGCGGGAGCTTTATCTCATTCCTGAGTTACAAAAACTGGGAGCCTACATAGTTGGAGTCGGATATGAGAAAGCGCCTTTCCTTCCAGGGGTGACACTTGTATCTTCACTCTTGGAAGCTGTCAACAAGGTTGATGCATTGCTTTTTCCAATGTTCGGAACCGATGAACGTGGGAATGTTAAGGGAAAATATGCGGATGCTCCTATCATTTTGAATAAAGATATTATTGAGGCTATACCGACAAGGGTTCTGCTTTTTATCGGGTGGGCCCGGCCGGCTTTGAAATCAATAGCCGAAATGAAGGGTATCCGGATAGTGGAGACCGCTCTCTTAAACGAGGTAGCTATTCTAAATTCCATACCCTCTGCTGAAGGTGCAATTCAAATGGCTATGGAATCCACAGCTATTACGATCCATGGCAGTCAATGTCTGGTATTGGGTCTTGGCCGCAACGGTTGGACAATTGCCCGCATGCTTAAGGGTATAGGTGCAAATGTTACGGGTGTAGCCCGTAAGGCTGCAGATTTAGCACGGGCAGTCGAAATGGGTTTAAAAGCTGTACATTTTTCTGAACTCGAGGAGGAAATCAGCAGTGCAGATATTATTTTTAACACTGTTCCCCATCTTATTCTCGACAGGGTAATTTTAGAAAAGGCTGCCCGGGATGTGGTCATTATTGATTTGGCTTCAATTCCCGGAGGAACTGATTTTGAATATGCTCAAATGTTGGGTATTAAAGCAATATTGGCTCCTGGTCTTCCCGGTATAGTTGCTCCCAAAACAGCAGGCAAAATTCTGGCCAGGATATATCCGCAACTCATTCTTCGTCAGCTTACCACTGTTAACACTTCAATAGAGTCCTGAAGTGGAGGTGCGAAGAGAATGCGATTCAATGAGTTGAAAATTGGTTTTGCTTTAACCGGGTCACACTGTACTTTGCAGGAAGTAATCCTGGTAATGCAAAGATTAGTAGATGAAGGGGCCAATGTAACACCGATCATATCTTATTCCGTTGATACTATGGATACACGGTTTGGAAAGTCTGAAGAGTGGAAAAGCCGTTTGTCGGAAATTACCAGCAAGGAATTAATTCATACAATTACAGGGGCGGAAACAGTAGGACCGCAAAAATTATTTGATTGTATGGTCATAGCCCCTTGTACGGGAAATACATTAGCCAAACTGGCTAATGGGATCACAGATACTCCGGTTCTTATGGCGGCAAAAGCACATCTTCGGAATCAAAGGCCCTTGGTTGTAGCAATATCAACCAATGATGGACTGGGTTTCAATGCCCGGAATATCGGGACCTTGCTTATTACCAAAAATATCTACTTGGTTCCATTCGGACAGGATAATCCTGAAAACAAAGCAAATTCCCTGGTAGCTCATATGGATAAGGTTCCGGAGACAATTCTTATGGCCTGCGCAGGCCAACAAATTCAACCTGTCTTAATGGATTACAGATAATGGATTATAAATAATTGTTTATTGTAGTTGCACTAATGCTGTTGAAAATTTATACTTTAAGGGATCAACAAAAATAATATCCAAAGAACTTCAGGTGCCTGTCGCTTGTGGCAAGGCACCTTCATTTCAGGCAATAGGTATAATTAATAGGCACAAGTAATATGTAAGTAATAACTAAGGAGGACTATAATATATGGTAAATGTTGCAATCGTTGGCGCTACAGGTGCAGTTGGGCAGGAATTTTTGAAAATCTTAGCTGAACGGGGTTTTCCGGTTAATCAGCTCCGGCTTTTAGCGACAAAACGTTCAGCCGGGAAAAAAATCTCCTGGCAAGGCCGGGAGATTGAAGTTCAGGAAACAACGTATGAAAGTTTTAAGGGGATAGATATCGCTCTTTTTGCCGGCGGATCCGCCAGTACTGAATATGCTCAGGCTGCCGTTGAAAGCGGGGCAGTGGTAATTGATAACAGCAGTGCCTTTCGTATGGATCCTAACGTTCCCCTGATTGTTCCGGAAGTTAATCCGGAAGATGTTAAATGGCATAAAGGGATCATAGCAAATCCGAATTGTTCGACAATTATTCTGGTTGTGGCTTTAAAACCTATTCTTGACCTTGCCGGGATTAAGCGGGTTGTCGTTTCTACATATCAAGCGGTTTCCGGGGCAGGCAGAGAAGGAATTGAGGAGCTGGAAAGTCAAATCAGGGCCTGGACTAAAGGAGAAGAACTGAAAAATCAGGTTTTTCCCTATCAGATTGCTTTTAACCTTGTGCCCAGAATTGATGTTTTCGGAGAGGGAGATTATACAAAAGAAGAATGGAAAATGGTTAAAGAAACTCAAAAGATTTTCCATAGGCCTGAAATGGCGGTAACGGCAACAACAGTCAGGGTACCTGTCATGCGCAGCCACTCCGAATCGGTAAATATCGAAACCGAGCGTAAAGTGAGTATCCCGGAAATCAGGAAGGTCCTGGATAAAGCTCCCGGGCTTATTGTTGTTGATGATTCCTCTAAAGATCTTTATCCAATGCCCTTGTTCGCTGCTGATACTGATGATGTTTACGTCGGCAGGATCAGGGAAGATTTTTCAATTGAAAAGGGGATCAATCTCTGGGTAGTAGGAGATCAAATTCGTAAAGGCGCAGCTACCAACGCTGTTCAAATTGCGGAATTAATTTTATAAATTAAGCTAGTGCAAGTTGAATACTATTGCCCGTTCGCAAGCGCTGCATTTTGCTATTCCCTTGACACTAAAGCTACACGCCAAAACCTCTTTATAACCACAATTAATGAACGCAGCTTTTTATGCCATCACGCCACTTTTGCCATCCTTGGCAGTGGCTAATCAGAACATCCATGTTCAAGTTGTGGTAAAGCTGCATCAGTCCATCTATGGACAAGTCAATTGGCGTGCTTAACGCTTTATGTCTGCGCTCATTACGCAAATTCCGCTAATTGCTCTCTCAGCAATAGTATTTCAACTTAAGCAAGAGGATTATTTGTGATATTATATAAAGATCTAAAGGAGAGGGTTGAGAAGTGCGTATCTTAGTACAGAAATTTGGCGGTACATCGGTTGCCACGTCTGAACGCAGGGTCCAGGTAGCTGCAAAAGTTTCAGAGGCAGTTACTGAGGGATATATGCCGGTTGTAGTCGTATCAGCTATTGGCCGGACAGGCGATCCATATGCCACTGATACTTTTTTAAATATGGTTAAAGGAATATATCCGGAACTTCCGAAACGTGAACTGGATTTATTAATGAGCTGTGGTGAAGTTATTTCCGGTGTGGTATTAGCCAGTACTTTACAAAGTCTGGGTTTTGAAGCTGTACTGCTAACCGGAGGACAGGCGGGAATTATTACAAATAATAATTTCGGCGATGCCCGGATTGTGCGTGTCGAACCAAATGGTATTCTGGAACACTTGGAGAATGGTAATATAGTTATAGTTACCGGCTTTCAGGGAGTTTCAGAGAATGGCGAGATTACTACCCTGGGACGGGGAGGCAGCGATACGACTGCTTCAACACTTGGTGTTGCCCTGAATGCGGAAGCTATTGATATCTATACCGATGTTGAGGGAATAATGACTGCCGACCCAAGGATTGTAGAGGATGCCCAGATCCTGGATGTTATGACCTATAACGAGATTTGCCAATTAGCTCATCAAGGGGCTAAAGTTATTCATCCCAGGGCAGTGGAAATTGCGATGCAGCGAAATATTCCTATCCGCATAAAGTCAACATTTTCCGATGCGCCGGGAACTTTGGTAACAAGCGTTCAGCCTGAAATGAGCGCTGGGACTGATTTTATCGGAGAACGATTAATTACCGGGATTGCCCATACGCCCAATGTAACACAAATAGGCATTCCTACTTTAGATATGGATATACCCTCAGTTGATAAAAAAATCTTTAAAGCAATGGCTCTTGCTGACATTAGTGTTGATTTTATCAGTGTTCAGCCGGAAAAGGTTTTATTCACAGTAAGAGATGAAATTGCCGATAAAGCCATTAAGATTCTGGAAAATATGGGATTTAGTCCCCAAGTCAATCGTAGTTGCGCCAAGGTTTCGGTCGTTGGAATTGGGATTGCAGGTGTACCGGGGATTATGGCGGATTTGGTTGAGGCTCTGACAGAAGCCGGAGTCACTATTTTACAATCTGCCGACTCTCATCTCACGATTTGGGTCTTAGTGAATAAAGAGAATATGATTCCTTCAGTACAAGCGCTGCATAAAAAGTTCCGCCTTGGAACTTAAATCAATGCACAATGCACAATGTAAAATTAAGAATTAAGAATTAAGAATTGTGAATTAAGAAGGGTGAGAGGAATGGATTTCGGAAGAATATTAACTGCTATGGTTACCCCAATGAAAGAGAATCTGGAAGTCGATTATGCAAATGCCCGAAATCTTGCACGATACTTAATAGCACATTGTTCAGATGGAATTGTAGTTTGCGGGACAACCGGGGAATCCCCGACCTTATCTAATGAAGAAAAATTAAACATGTTTAAAGAAGTGAAAAAGGCAATTGGAATTTCGGGAACAGTATTGGCGGGAGTAGGTTCCAATTCTACCGCAGCCAGTGTAGATTTGGCAGTACAAGCTGCAAAGACCGGGGTTGACGGCATCATGGCTGTAGTCCCTTATTATAACAAACCGTCGCAAGAGGGAATGTATCAACACTTTAAGTCCATTGCCCAGGCAGTATCCTTACCAGTTATGCTTTATAATATTCCATCACGGACAATGACAAATTTATTACCCGCTACTGTAAAAAAACTATCTCTGATCCCCAATATCGTTTCTATTAAGGAATCGGCGGGTTCAATGGATCAAGTCAGTGAATTAAAACGCATTCTGCCCCCTGATTTTAATATATATAGTGGTGATGATTCATTAACCTTACCAATGCTTGCCCTGGGGTGCAGTGGAGTTGTCAGTGTAGCTTCCCATATAATTGGTAATGAAATGAAAAATATGGTTGACGCCTGGTTTAATGGTGACAATAAAACTGCAAGTCTTTTGCATCTTCAGCTTTATCCCTTTTTTAAAGGTATTTTTGTGACGACAAATCCCATCCCCATTAAAACTTTAGTAAATATGATAGGTTTGAAAGCAGGCGGAGTCAGGTTACCGCTTGTTAACGCTACTGAGGAAGAAAAAAGTTTTCTCTCAAAGCTTCTCGATGATATCAAACAAGATGAGGTTTTAGCAGCCGCAGCCCGGCAAAAGGAAAATTTCAAAGGGGTTTAATTCTTTGGTCCTTATCTGGTGGTAATTTAATTTAAATATGACAAGCCAAATATATGCTACCTGCATCTTTTGGCTTGTTTAGTATTAGTATAATGG
>DATMXV010000294.1:0-5455 GCA_035561335.1 Desulfitobacteriaceae bacterium | reverse complement strand
GATTCGGCGATCATTGCAGTTCTGAAAGGAAATGGTTACGGCCTGGATATTTTACAATTTGCCCGTTTTCTAACTGAAAATGATATTTCCTGTTTTGCCGTTTCTGAGCTTAAAGAGGCAATGATCCTAAGAGAAAACGGTTTCCGGAATAACCTGCTCCTCCTCACCCCCACAAATGTCGAAGAGGAAGCATTAATAATTACAGCTAATGAGATCACTCCGACAATTGATTCCATTCATTCAGCCGTGATAATGAACAAAGCTGCCCAAAAACTTGGGGTCACAATCAATATTCATTTAAAATTAGATACCGGTTTTGGCAGGTTTGGCTTCCTTCCTGAGGAATTGGACAGTATTAGTGAACTGCTGACTTTGAATAATCTGAATATTGTTGGTACTTACAGTCATTTATCTAGTTCATTTGCGCAGAATTCCAAGTATGTTTTCAGGCAGTTTATTACTTTTATGGAATGTGTTAAAAAACTTAATCTTAATGGGATTAATACCGGTATACTGCATATTGCAAATACATGTGCTTTTTTAAAATATCCGGAACTGCATTTGGATGCGGTTCGAATTGGTTCCGCATTTTTAGGGAGAATAGCCATTCCTAATAATTACGGTCTTGCCAGGCTTGGTTATTTAAAATCAACTATTGTTGAAATAAAATACTTACCCAAAAACCACTTTATCGGGTATGCTAATACTTTTAAGACCAAAGCGAGAACAAGAATCGGAATTATACCTGTTGGTTATAATGACGGCTACGGGCTGGAAAAAATTAAAGATACGTTTCGTGTTTTGGATATTATCAGATATGTTGTAAATGATATCCGTCAACTTAACAGAAATATTTATGTAAGAATACGGGATAAAAAAGCCAGGATTCTGGGCAGAATCAATATGTACTCAATTATTGTGGATTTGAATAATTCAGATGCCGAAGTAGGGGATGAAGTACTGCTTGATATAAATCCTCTCCTGATCAAGAATTCAATTGAAAGAGAATATGTTTCAGAAATGAATGTTAATACACCGCTTGATAGTACGGTGTTTTAACCTAAAGCAGGTGTTTTAACCGGAAGAAAAAGAAAGGGGCACTTTAAACTTAGATTTAAAGTGCCCTTTTCCATTAATCAACCTCCATCCGGGTTATTGGGGTCGAAATAGCGGGTAGGTATCCTGAAGGGAGTTTCATTGGCAGGCCACGGACTCGAACTGTTGCGGCCCGGAGGGTTTAAAAACACTTTGGTAGTTGTTCCTTCAGTGTACGGTCCTACTAAATAATCAGGGTGGTCAGCATCAACTTCTTTTTGAATCCATACGTCACTTACTGTAGTTGGGAAATCTCCCGCGGCTGCAATTTCAGTAGCAATAAATTGAGATGGTGTTAAGCTGCTGGGTATTAACCCGGATTTTGTATCAAACGAACCACCTGTTATCCCGTTTGGTTTAGTTATTGTTGATTTAACAGGCAACCCCTTCAAAGCGGTCTTCATTACCTGTTGCCAGACTGGGGCACAATAAACTCCCCCGTAAACACTACGTAAATAGTGATTGCCGTCAGGATCATAATCGTAACCCATCCAGACCACACCTGTGTAATATGGATTATAGCCGGCAAACCAGGCATCAGGATTTCCCGTTTTGTTGCCGTATATTACAGGGTCTAAGGAGGTGGTGCCTGTTTTACCGCAGATAAACCAATCACCGATCTGAGCTCTGGTTCCCGTACCCCATTGAACAGCGCTGTGCATCATATCGCTGACAAGGTAAGCAGTCGTGGCTTTGACTTGTTGCTTTCTTGTAATCTTCGCAGTTAATACTGTACGCCCTTTTGAATCCACGACTTTCTCAACAGCATGTGTCGTAACCTGTACTCCGTTATTGGCATAGATACTATAGGCTGAGGCCATATCTAATGTAGAAACATGAGTAGTTCCTAAAGCTAAACTTAAGACCTTGTCTTCATCTTCCAGAGGAAGTCCCAAACGTTCTTTACCAAATTTCCAACCGTAGTCTATGCCGATTTGCCTTAATAGTTTAACTGCGTAGACATTTCGGGAATGTGCTAAAGCATAACGCATAGTTATAAGACCATTCCAAGTGCCGTCATCATTTTTTGGGGACCAGCTTTTGCCATTACCGCCATTATAAGAGACTGGCATATCGTCTAAGACTGTTCCCGGAAAATAGCCGCCCTTCTCAAGTGCCGGACCATAGACAACCAGTGGTTTTATGGAAGAACCAGGTTGGCGTTTCGAGTACCAGGCACGATTTAAACCTCTGGCTGTATAATTTCTTCCACCCACCATCGCTCGAATCGAACCACTGGATTGTTCGATAACAGTCATAGCGCCTTCGACTTGCATGTCCGGCATACCTTGCGGGAAATTGGCCGGATTTGCAAATGTGTTTTCGGCAGCAGTCTGAATCTCGGGATCGACGGTAGCATAAATTTTAAGGCCGCCGCCAAAAATTTGGTCAGAACTAAGATTATAATCTGATTCAAGTTCTTCAATAACATAGTCAACAAAGTAAGGGAATTTATAATTTGCATTTACATTGGTAGTTTTTTGTGATCCGCCGCTTTTTTGCATTTCTTCAACATAAGTAAAGGAAGTATCTTTATATTTTTCATATTCCTCAGCTGTAATAATGTTGCTGTCTTTCATTACCCCAAGGACGATAGTACGGCGATTTTTTGCACTGTCAGGATGAAGATAAGGATTGTATTGAGTAGGGGCTTGCGGTAAACCGGCTAAGAGGGCAACTTCATCAGGAGAAAGCTTATCAAGGTTTTTTCCAAAATAGGTTTTGGCTGCAGCCTGGATTCCATAGGAAGATTCTCCGAAAAATATTTTATTTAAATAGAATGTCAGGATTTCCTCTTTGGTATATTTGTGTTCAAGCTGAATTGCCAAAGCTGCTTCCTGGATTTTACGGCTGAGTTTTTTGGCAGTTGGGTCTTCAATAAAAGCATTGCGGGCAAGCTGAATTGTAATTGTACTTGCACCTTCACGGGCACTTCGGGAAATAAGATCATGGATGGCAGAACCGATAATGCGAATTGGATCAATCCCAAAATGCTGATAAAAGCGTTTATCTTCTACGGCAACAAAAGTATCAAGAACAAGTTTTGGAATATCCTGATACTTAACGATTTGGCGGTTTTCGTCGGAGTTCAGCAGGGCGATCTGATTATCGTCTTTATCCAGAACGACTGAAGACTGTTTTCCGGACAGGGAAGCCGGATCCCATGCCGGTATCTGCGCAATAGCTACTATAGTATAAATCAGTACTGCTAAAAAAGTCAGAACAATAATACCTAATACTATACGAAAGAGTGAGCGTCTTTTAGGTTTCACCTTCATGTTATTACCTCCTGTAGATTTCCGAGGTTGTGTAAAATATCCCAAAGTAAATTCCTGATCAGGTTTTTTGCTTGACAGGCTAAATTACTCACATATTTATAAATTATAGCATACTTTTGAATGTCATAAAGGATTTGCGCGAAATATTAATCTTTCCAAATGGAAATGCCCTTGTTTTTTAGATATGAAAAAAGTATAATTATTTAGCTTATAGGTACTCTGAAAATAAATTGCATAAATTGCTTCGTATGTTACAACTCCGGGAGATCCAAGTGCACATTCACCATCGCTGCAGAGCTACTCACTCCACTATGCAGCTAAAGTGCCAAACCTCCGGGTTAGTCTGATTTTCATTTTCTGCTGGTGCTTAAACAAGTACGAGGGGCTATCCTTATTCATTAAATATTAAAAATGAATGACTGAGAAGAAAACCGGCGGCATGGTTCAGAGAGTCGGTGGCTGGTGGAAACCGATCCATAAAACCGGGGTATACACCTCATGACTGGAGTTAATAACTCCCGGTATAGTCCGTTAACACTGAATGAGCCGGGCTTTGCAATATTTAGATAATTATTATGTTGCTGAGTCAATGTGGGTGGTACCGCGGAAGCAATTCGTCCCTCAACTTATTTTAGTTAGGGATTATTTTATTGTAAGCAGCAGTGAATTTATATTAAGGAGGAAGAAGTCGTTATGAATATTATTGATGACTTGAAAAACCGAGGTCTTCTTTATCAAAGTACTAATGAAGAAGCCTTGCGAAATAGGTTGGCCAAAGGTCCCATTACCCTTTATTGTGGTTTTGACCCTACTTCCGACAGTTTGCATATAGGAAGTCTTCTTCCCATCCTGGCACTCAGAAGGTTTCAATTGGCAGGGAATATTTCAATCGCCCTGGTAGGAGGCGGAACCGGTTTGATTGGGGATCCAAGTGGCAAGGCTTCAGAACGGGCACTTAATCCTAAGGAAACAGTCGAACAATGGTCAATACAAATCAAAAAGCAATTAGAAAGATTTCTGGATTTTGAAACTTCGATAAATCCCGCAATAATAGTAAATAACTATGACTGGCTGGGTTCACTGCAGGTTATTGAATTTCTCAGGGATATCGGAAAGAATTTTCCTTTAAGTATTATGCTGGCTAAGGATTCTGTAGAATCCCGCTTAAGTAAAGGAATTTCATTCACAGAATTCAGTTATATGATTTTACAGTCTTATGATTTTCTGAAACTTAATGAATTGTTTAACTGTGAGTTGCAAATTGGCGGTAGTGACCAATGGGGTAATATAACTGCGGGTATCGATTTAATCAGAAGAATTTCTCTAAATGAAGATAAGGAGATTCACGGTTTAACTATACCTTTAGTAATGAAAAGTGATGGGACAAAGTTTGGTAAAACCGAATCAGGAACAATCTGGTTGGATGCAGATAAAACTTCTCCCTATAAATTCTATCAATTTTGGCTTAATACCGATGACCGTGATGTTATTCAGTATTTAAATTACTTTACCTTCCTTTCTAATGAAGAAATTCTGGAGTTAGCCGACCAATTAGCGAAAAAACCGGAGAAGAGAAATGCTCAGCGCGCTTTGGCTCAACAGGTTACTGTTTTGGTTCATGGTCAAGCCGCAATGCAACGGGCAGAAAAAATTTCTCAAGCTTTATTTACCGGTAAGCTGACTGAATTATCAGCTGATGAGATCGAAGAAGGCCTAAGTGATGTACCTTCAACTAGTGTTGAGAATGATCAAATAAGTCTGGTTGAATTATTGGCCCAAACCGGTGTTGCTCCCTCAAAAAGGGGAGCAAGGGAGTTAATTCAGAGTGGCGCCATTTATATCAATGATGTCCGGTATACAAATATTGAGGCAATGGTCACTCAATTGGAACGCTTGGCAGGTAAATATCTTATAATTCGTCGCGGCAAGAAAAATTATTATCTGATTAAATTTAGCTGCTGAAATGTAAATATAGACTTGGCAAAAAACCAAGTCTATATTATTTAATTTATTTCTTAACGAAAATAATAATTTTGTGATATATTTACTGACGCCGCTAATTCAGGAGATTAAAATAAAAC